>JAEWDG010000249.1 GCA_023390215.1 Bacteroidota bacterium
AAGGAACACCGTTATTTTTTGTTCTGATCGACAATCTGCGGTATGATCAGTGGAAAACAATTCAGCCGATTTTTTCGGAAAGCTTCCGGATACAGGAAGAAGATATGTTTTATTCCATACTTCCTACAGCCACGCAATATGCGCGCAATGCGATCTTTGCGGGAATGCTTCCCATAGATATTGAAAAGCAGTTCCCTTCCCAATGGAAAAATGATGATGAGGAAGGAGGTAAAAATCTTTACGAGGAAGAATTTCTCAGGGCACAATTAAAAAAACTCGGAAAAGCTGATCTCAAAGTTTCATATACCAAGATCACCAACAACAACGATGGGCAGAAGATGGTGGATAATATGCATAACCTTTTGCAGAATGACCTGAATGTGATCGTATACAATTTCATGGATATGCTTAGCCACGCCCGTACGGAAATGGAAGTGCTTAAAGAACTGGCCGGGGATGAAACCAGTTACAGAAGCATTACACACAGTTGGTTTGAACACAGTCCCCTGCACCAGGCTTTAAAGAAGATCTCAGAGAAAAAGCTCAATCTTATAGTTGCAACCGATCATGGTACAACGCGGGTGAAAACCCCGGTTAAAGTGATCGGGGATAAACAAACAACCGCTAATCTCAGGTACAAACACGGCCGAAACCTGAATTACGAAGCAAAAGATGTGCTCGCCTTCAGGGATCCCAAGGAGGCCGGTTTGCCGGTACCGAATGTGAATTCCAGTTTTATTTTCGCAAAAGGCGACCTGTTTCTTTGTTATCCCAACAACTATAACCATTACGTAAACTATTACCGTAATACGTTTCAGCACGGGGGCATCAGCCTGGAAGAAATGATCGTTCCGATTATCCGGATGACGAACAGGTAAACTGCCTCAACTATCCACAAACTGTGGAGAATCGTTTTTTTAAAGAAGCGCAGAAAATTGCAAGTTGCAGTTACAAGGAAAGAGGAGAAATGAAATACACTCAGAATAATCTGGACAAAATCGAGCGGATCGTTGAAGAAAGCGGATATATCATCCGTTATGAAAGAGGAAATTTCCAGAGTGGCTATTGTATTCTTCAGGAAAAAAAGGTGGTGGTACTTAATAAATTTCTTCAAACTGAAGGACGAATCAATACATTGATAGACCTGCTTCCGCAACTGGAGATCAACTACGACGCGCTTACGCATGAAAGTCAAAAATTATTTGACGAACTCAGCGCTATTGAAGCAACGCAACAATAATTTCTTCAGGCCGCCGGCAAATAGTTATTTTACGGCATGCTTTCCCCGGAACTCAAAATCAGTTTTCTCGGCACCGGAACAAGTAGCGGTGTTCCCATGATCGCCTGCAATTGCAGGGTTTGCATGTCGGAAGATACCAAAGACAAAAGATTACGCAGCAGCATTATGGTAGAGTCTGCCACCACAAGGCTGGTGGTTGATACCACGCCGGATTTCCGTACCCAGATGCTGAGAGCTAAAGTTTCGCGGCTTGATGCGGTGATATTCACACATCCGCACAAGGATCATATCGCGGGCCTCGACGATGTTCGCGCGTTTAATTTCTTTCAACAGGAGAATATGCGCGTTTATGCCAATGAACTAACGCAACAGGCTATACGCAGAGAGTTCGCATATGCGTTCTCTGAAGAAAAATATCCCGGTATTCCGCAACTTGAATTAATTAATATAGATGATCAGCCATTTATGGTGGGAGATATCGAAGTAACACCCATAACCGTTTGGCATCTTAGAATGCCGGTCCTTGGTTTTCGATTCCGCAATTTTACCTATATCACAGATGCAAACCGGATTGAAGAGCGGGAGATGCAAAAAATTAAAGGATCAGATTTCCTGGTCCTGAATGCACTTCGTAAGGAAGCACATATTTCCCATTTTACACTCGACGAAGCGGTAGCGATTGCAAAACAATTGAAGGTGTCCAGGGCCTGGTTTACGCATATCAGCCACCAGTTAGGCAGACATGAAGAGGTCAATGCTGAATTACCTGAGGGCATTGAACTCGGTTATGATGAATTAGTGGTTTACACTAAATAAACTTCAGTTGAAAAATTAGCGTTTCTGCCTGCAGTTTATTTGATTTGAAATATGAATGCAAGGCATGATTCATATTTCTATTTTACCAAAAAAGAAAGAAATGCATTTCTTGTGTTGATAACACTTGTTGCTGTTATCATCATTTGCTCCAGAGTTGTTTTTTATTATCAGTCTAAACGTGCATTTTCCAATTTGACTTTTCCCGAAATCAAAAGCTGGGTTGAAGCGCCCCGTGAAAAGTATCCAAGCAGGTTTGAGAATAAGTCGGCACCGGAAAAAGATGTTCAGGAACCTGCAACCTTATTTTATTTTGATCCGAATTCAATGGATGAACTGTCCATGCAAAAATTGGGTTTCTCAAAAAAACTGATCTCAACCATAATTAATTACAGGAACAAAGGAGGGAAATTTCGCGAAGCAAATGATCTTGATAAAATATGGGGAATGCCGGCATCCTTCGCCGGGGAACTTAAACCTTATGTAAGGATCAAAGAACATAAGCGGGAATATGAGGATAAAGGTTCAGGACAGGTATTGCAAAAAAAGATAAAAGTTGTTGATATAAATTCTGCCGATAGCCTGGCGCTTCTCGAATTGCCTGGAATCGGTCCCGTACTTTCATCAAGGATAATACGTTTCAGGGAAAGACTGGGTGGGTTTATTTCCATCGATCAGGTAGGGGAAACTTTTGGTTTGCCCGACAGCAGTTTCAAAAAAATAAAGCCGCTTTTGAAACTTTCTTCAACAGACATTAAAAAAATTGATCTTAATCTTGCCGGTTTGGAAGACCTGAAAAAGCATCCGTATATCCGTTACAATCTCGCTAAGCTAATTATCTCCTACCGGCAGCAGCATGGGCCTTTCCATCAAGTGAGCGATCTCAAAGCAATTATGGTATTGGACGACAGTAGTTTCCAGCGCATTCAACCTTATGTTATAGTGAAATAACCGGTTAGCAATTGTTCTTCTTTCCTTCTTTATTATCTTGCGGCCCAACGATTGCTAAACAATTATGGATTTTTCAACTAATGAACTCACGGCGCAGATCGCCGAATCTGCGCGAAATTTTGCACAACAGTATATTAAGCCACATTTGATGGAATGGGATGAGTCCCAGGAATTCCCTGTTCAGGTTTTCAAAGAATTAGGTAAGCTTGGAATGATGGGGGTGCTGGTACCAGAAAAATATAACGGCGCAGGTCTTGGTTATTTTGAATACAGCACGGTGATCCAGGAGATCGCAAAAGTTTGTGGTTCAATAGGATTGAGCGTAGCTGCACATAATTCCTTGTGCACCGGACATATTCTCACATTTGGAAACGAAGAACAAAAGCAGAAATATCTGCCTAAACTCGCTACGGCTGAATATATTGGCGCCTGGGGACTAACGGAAGCGAATACCGGAAGTGATGCCGGCAACATGCGGGTTACCGCTGTAAAGGATGGAGATAACTGGGTGATCAACGGGGCAAAGAACTGGATCACACATGGGATTACAGGCGATGTGGCGGTTGTGATTTGCAGAACAGGTGAACCCCGCGAAAAGAACAACTCCACAGCTTTTGTTGTGGAGCGCGGAACCAAAGGATTCAGTGGCGGCAAAAAAGAAAATAAACTGGGCATGAGAGCCAGTGAAACGGCCGAAATGATCTTCGATAATTGTGTGATCCCTGATGCGAACCGTCTCGGAAATGTGGGTGATGGTTTTAAACAGGCTATGAAAGTGCTGGATGGCGGCCGAATTTCTATCGCTGCACTGGGCCTGGGTATCGCGCGTGGTGCCTATGAAGCGTCTGTGCAGTATGCAAAAGAGC
>JAEWDG010000283.1 GCA_023390215.1 Bacteroidota bacterium
CGGTATCACAAACGGATTTTTAACAGGATTATTTATGACGAGCGGGAAATCCATTTCATTATTAGAATACGATTTATAACCATTACCCGGAACATCCATTGTGAGTGGCTTATTTTTACTGTTACCACTATCAACCATGATCCGGTATTCGAGCCTGGCTTCTTTACCTAATTCTCTTTTTAAAGTTTTTGCAAGCAAAGAAACATAATGCTCTTCAAGGTACTCATAAAAAAACTGACTGGGAACCTGAATCGTTAAAATCTTTTCTTTCAGTTCAACTGGTTTAATAGGCTCAAACCAGGTTTTGAAGTGCTGCCATTCCACAATGTCTTTGATGATCTCCAAACAGTTAGCCCACACTTGTTCAAAAGGTTTCTCCATTATACCGACAGCAATTTATTTTGAGTTACAATTTTCTCGGGAAATCAAGCTAAAAAACCTGTTCAAAACCTGAGCAAAAAATTCTTTAGCAGGACAGCGAATATCAAGTAATATTTGTTGAAAAAAAAATTTTTTATTGACTTGTTTTTTTACTTGTTGACCCAAGTCATAAAAAACGCAAAATACCCTTCAAGGGCAGTTTATGCAGTAATGACGCGGGTTTCTGCATACCATCAACTACCATCGGCTTAATTAGTGAAAAAGGACTGGATTCCAAAATCTTTTTGCACATTTAAATTCGCTGATAAAAATTTTTTGAAAAGATCAGCCTGCAAAACCACACTTCACAGAAAGGAAAATTACAGCGCTGCCATCGGCAAAATAATCCTAATTTTATCCGCTGAAAAATTAATTACCATGAGTTATGAACTGACCGGGAAACTGGTGGCAAAATATGATACCGTTCAACGGACAGAATCATTCAAGACAAGAGAATTCGTAGTTGAAAAAACAGACGATTTCAATGGACGTTCAGTAACCAACTATGTAAAGTTTCAATGCGTGCAGGATCGCACCGGCATCATTGATAAAGTGAATATCGGTCAGGAAGTTAAAGTCTACTTTAATATAAAAGGCAGTAAATGGGACAAAGATGGTAAGACCAATTATATTACCAATCTTGACGCATGGCGTATCGAACCCTTACTTCATACAGGAAATGGCGGCCCGAACAATGAATATCTTGAGCCGCTTGACACTTTCTCCGCGTCTCCCAACGATGCGGTAGACGACCTTCCTTTCTGATCTGCCATGTTTTTGGGATAAATTCCTGACACATGAAAAAACAACTACAGCTCCGGCTGCTTCCTTCCCAGGCGGCAGATGATACCGGAATCCGCACAGCCATCGCGCAGCAAACCTTAGTTAAACCTGCGGATATTACCGGTTACGACCTGCTGAGAAAATCCATTGATGCCAGGGGAAGAAATGTTTTTATCAACCTCACACTCCAGGCAACCATTGGCGAAGCCTTCCATCCTGTTACGCCTGTTCATATAGATTTTAAGAATGCGCATACCTCTGCACGCAGTGTAATCATTGTAGGCGCCGGACCAGCCGGTCTTTTTGCCGCCTTACGTTTACTGGAAGATGGCATCAGGCCAATTATTTTAGAAAGAGGTAAAGATGTACAATCGAGAAGAAGAGACCTGGCCATACTTAACCGTGAAGGCATTGTAAATCCGGAAAGCAACTATTGTTTTGGAGAAGGCGGAGCAGGCACATATAGTGATGGCAAACTGTACACACGAAGTAACAAACGGGGAGATATCAAAAGAATCCTCAATCTTTTCGTTCAATTCGGTGCAGGCCAACATATATTATATGAAGCCCATCCGCATATTGGCACCAACAAGTTACCGGGGATCATCCAGTCGATGCGGGAATGTATCATCAGCCACGGAGGTGAAATTTATTTCAATGAGAAGCTGACCGGTTTAAGCATTGAGAACGGAGCGTTCCGCGAAGCTGTTACTGCTTCGGGAAACAGGTACAGAGCAGATGCATTGATATTGGCAACAGGCCATTCGGCCAGGGATATCTTTAGGCTTTGTCATACTTCAGGCATCAGCATCGAAGCGAAACCATTTGCACTTGGTGTGCGGATCGAACATCCACAGGTATTGATCGACAGCATTCAATACCATCGTGCAGACCGGGGAGCGGATCTTCCACCTGCCTCATACGGCCTGGTACAACAAGTGCATGAACGTGGTGTATTTTCATTCTGCATGTGCCCGGGAGGAATCATTGCTCCCGCCGCAACAGAGCCCGAACGCCTTGTGGTCAATGGGTGGAGTCCATCGAAACGCAATAATCCGTTTGCAAACAGCGGAATGGTGGTTGAAATAAAGTTTGAAGATGTGATAGGCCATTTTAAAGATCCTGCATTGGCTGAAGATCCGCTTGCGTTTATGCACTTCCAGGACCATATAGAAGCATCCTGTTTCAACGCGGGCGGAGGAAAATTCGTGGCGCCCGCATCCAGGATGGAAGATTTCTGCAAAAAGAAAATTTCTACTGATCTTCCGCCAAACTCCTACCTGCCGGGTTTAAAAGCTGATGATCTTTCTCGAACGCTTCCTTCATTTGTGTATCAATCGCTTGCGGAAGGTTTTAAAATTTTCGGGAAGAAGTTAAAAGGATTTTATACCAATGATGCGGTGGTCATGGCAACGGAGAGCCGAACTTCCAGCCCCGTGCGCATCCCCAGAGATGCAAAAAATCTACAT
>JAEWDG010000046.1 GCA_023390215.1 Bacteroidota bacterium
GCATAGGTAACACCTTTAAACTGGAAAATAAGATTCGATATTTTTTCCCAGGAAATAATGTCGTTACTTATCGCTTCAATGAATGACTGAAATACGGGTTCACTCAGGTTTTCATTGAATTCGAGATAAGGTATCGGTGAAATGTACCCGCAGTGGTGTCCGTGCGTAATATCAGCAATCTCATTGTATTCAAGATGCGTGCCTACAACACTCTGACCTGTCCATATTAGTCTGCCGGATTTATCAACATAAGTTGCGATGGGATATTCGTCGTCATCGATAAAAATGATCTTATCCATTTTTTGTCTGATCGCAAAGTACATGGCAACATTTCTTTTCCGTCCATACCCATGTCCGAAGATCAATTCTCCCTTATGTGCGGCCAAAACTCCCGCTTTATCCAGTTCTTTGATCTCTTTTTCAATTTCAGGCTCACCATAATAGTTTACAGAAGCGATTGAATTCAGTAATGATTCAGGGATATTTTTAAAATCGTTGGAACTGGCATTTTGATAGGTGGTATCGTAAACAATATAAAGATGAAAACGATACTTGCTATGCGCCAGCAACCCGCCTTCCAACCAGTTGTTGATATATGTATTCAGTGTTTTTTTAAACGATTTCCGGCCTGTAATAAATGCAATTCCAATATTCATATAGCAAGGATGTGATTGTAAAAATATCCGTATTTACATATACGGGAGGTGCCCCCCTTGCATAACAATTGTAATACCGGAATGTTCGGCTACATACATCGAACTGGAATGAATCACCTTTCACCTTCTGCTGCCCGCAGTTTCAATTGCTTCATCAGGTCTTCAAGATAATCGATCTGCACTTCCTGAATATCCAGTAATTTTTTATTTTGATGTATCAGTACATGGTCAATTTTCTCACTGAGCAATTTTATCTCCAGTTCTGCTTTAAGATTTACTTTATAATCATGTTCAGCGCGCATGCGATCTTTTTGTTCCTGCCTGTTCTGGCTCATCATAATGATGGGCGCCTGGATGGCCGCGATGCAGGACAGTATCAGATTCAGTAAAATAAATGGGTAGGGATCGAATCCCCTGTTGGAAAGAAATATAAAGTTTAAGATCATCCACAATATCAGGAATGAAAAGAATACTATTATGAAGGTCCAGCTTCCGCCAAAAGAAGCAATTTTGTCTGCGGCTTTTTGGCCTGGCGTAAGCGCGGGATCATCTGTATCGCGGATGGTTTCTGACAGAATGGAATTGTTACGAATGGCATCAACGACATCTTCATTCAGTAACCGCAGTTCACCTTTCTCCTGTTCAACCAGCTTTGAAAGATACTGCCGCCGGTAAAAATTCAGTTCTTCAATACTGATAATATCTGATTCAGAGATTTCCGGGAATTCCTTCCTGATAAGGCCTGCAACAGATTCCCTGATTTCGGAAAATGAAATTGCTTCGCCTCTTTTTACCGGCTTTTTACTGATGTAACTTTCCTGCATGCGTTACAACTAAGTTATGTAACCTTCACAAAACCGGAGATATAATTTACCGGAAAGGTTGGAAGTTTAAAAAGCTCAAAAAATAAATACAGTTCCGCAAAATGATCTTTGATGTACAACATTCACCCGGAGAGATCAGAAAGCAAACCCGAGATGAACCATAAAACGATCTTTCGCTTTTACAATTCCGAGTGCCATATCCTGCGCCATAGGCATTTGATAGTTTGCACCCATCGCTACTTTTCCTTTGGTAATTTCAAATCCAACTGTACCCAGTGATAAATTTCCACCAGATACAGGCGTCTTCAAACCTTTGTCCTTGTCCCGGCAGGAATATTCGTATTGAAAACCAAGATTAGGAGCGATGGTAAAACTGTTGTTCAGCGTTTTCTTATAGAAAATCTGTGATGCAAGACTGATCTTATTCCCGTATTTGTATTGATATTTATTTTCAGAATTGATCTTATAAATTCCGGAAACATTCAAACCGATGTCTTTGATTTTCGCTGTATAGCTTAGTGCAAGATTATAATCTACACTTCCGGTTCCCAATTGAAAAAGATTTGCATTTTCAGAACCAGAACTTTTATCCTGCGGGTTGTATTTTCCAGTGGGCAATTTAATTCCGCCACCAACCCAAATCGTTTGCTCGAATAGCTTTCTACCGATTTTAGATTGGTTTTCCAGCAGTTTGAAATAACCAAAAACACTGGCATCTCCAATTCCGGATTTATGCCGAACGATTCCCTGGTTTTCCCGTTCATTAAAATTTAGGGGAAGTGTAAACATCAACTTGAACTTCGGGCCAAGTTTTACAGCACCCCACAAATCTAAAATCTGATAATTTTCTTTTGTGGTGAGATATGTGGTGGTACCGTCAACGCCAACATGAGATAACATCGCGTTGTAACGGTATCTCAAACCTGCCATGCGTTTGGCAAAATCGGGAATAATACCAATATAACTGTTGCCGGCCCCGCAGCCGCAAATATCACAAGCTATGGTTTCAGTATTTCCTAAAAAGAAAACCAGCACAAAAATGATTGAATATTTTTTTATGTTTTTCATTGCTGATATAGTTAAGGTGCAGAGAAACGAGGATCAGTAACAAATTTCCTGTCGTTTAACGTTTCAAGAAAGCTTAAAATTTTTCCCACTTCATCATCGCTCATAGAAATTCCAGATGATATCGCCGGATCGGGCCTTCCGTTCGCGTCTATGCCATTACGGTAGTGGTTCAGCACGCCGGCCAAATCTAAAAAGCGACCATCATGCATATAGGGACCGGTGAAGCGCAGGTTTCGAAGACTGGGAATATGAAACTTGTATTTGTCTGCTTCATTTAGCGTAACATTAAATCTACCGAGGTCATTCACATTTGACGGTGTAAGGCCATTACTTTTAAAATCATCAATGGTAAACAAGGGTTCGTGATGACATGCGTCGCATTTCTGTTTGAATAACTGGTAACCCGCTTCTTCATTTAAGGTAAAAGATGCATTTCCTGATTTCACAGAATCATATTTTGAGTTTGCGCTTACACACATCAGCATAAACCGGGAAAGAGCCTGAAAGATCTTCACACCCGTTACCTGTGATGATCCAAAAACTTTGCTGAACATGGGTGCATAGGCTGCGTTATTTGAAATTCTGTTTACAATTTCTTCCGTCGTATTATCCAATTCAACATGATTCACAATCGGAGCCACTGGTTGCAGATCCAGGTCAAAAATTCCGCCATCCCACATGAAAGTTTTATACCATGCAAGATTCATAATTGGTGGAGAATTTCTCGTGCCCGGTAAATCATGGATGCCATGGCTTACCGAATGCCCCGGATGCGCAAAACCTCCAGTTTGAATATGGCAATTGGCGCAACTTATGGAATAGTTTTGCGAGAAGGCCTGGTCGTAAAATAATTTGCGCCCCAATTCAAACCCATCTTTGGTTACCCGGTTTGTGGAAAAATGATAAGTAGGTGCAGGAAAACCAGAAGGGTTTTGAAATCCCACAAAACTGTCTATCACATTATCACGCTTGCTGCAGGCATAAAAACCTGCAACAAGAATGACGAACGCGATCAAATGCCTGATACGCATGTGAATTAATTTTCAGTGTGATCGTGACGGAACATGGAATTGAAATTATTCGCGATAGTAGTACTAAAAGGATCGAACATTACCATGGAATGGTCTGCAATGCTGAAAGAACTTGCAGCATTGAACATTTTCAATACATCCACCATCAGGTGCACATTGGTTTCTTTTCCCTGTTTTACCTGCGGAACTCCGCGTGCAGTTAAATCCAGCGTTATATATTTTATGTTATTAATGGTTGCTGAAGAATAACCTCCGAATCCTCCAATGTGATACATGAATTCACCCGTTGAAGATGCAGGCGAATTTCCTTCCATTTTAAAGAAAATATATCCGCTGTTCCAACCCCAGTACATGTCGGAACCGGCGCCGGTAGGATCCAATACACCTGTACGATGCGAAAGGTCCATGGTGTTTCTAAGACTGTCAACTCCCAGCGTAAAGCTCAGTGTTTTGTATTCACCTTCAGGGATATTCAACGCAGGTTCATGTGTTGATTCATCGCTTTCATCAATCAGAAAATAACAGCTATCCTGAGGCACGGTATAAACGGCTCCATCCGCACGTGTGAGAACAAAATTACTTACGTAGTATTTCAGTTTGGTTACACTAAAATTTTCACTGGAAGAATTGGTATAACTGCCCGAATTCAATTGGAGATCTGAACTCCCGGCAATATTGTCAAATTCAACGGTCAACACCCCTTTTTTATTGGGATTATAATCGCTGTTATTATTGGAGTCATCTTTTTTGCAGCTTGAAAAACCTAAAAGAGAAAGAGCGATTATAGAAATAAATAAATGTTTCATTTTATGTAAATATCAGGTTACACAGGAGGTCATAGAAATCCTGCAGATTATAAAACGGGTTGAATAATAGGAGAAAAAATAGGCTTAAGTAAGCGGAGGATGAAACAGATCAGATAAGGCACCTGGAGAAAGTGCAGAAGAAATAAATCCCGGGTAATTTGTATTCAGCATTAACACGGGGTGAATAATTTCGGGGAAAAATGATTTGGAGGAAATAACAAGTTCATACCTGTTTTCGCCGCGGCGATCAGGATTTTGCTGGTCCTTTTTTTCTTCCTGACCGATCTTTTTCATCATCTGGCATTTCCCATGACAATGAAGCCCCGGCCTGGCTTTGTTTACGCAATTCTTTTCATAAGCGGCTGTATTGCTGAAATAATCAACAATAATAAATGCGTGGTTAAAGGTTTGAACCGAAAAAGAAAAAATGAACAATATGGAAATAAGATATTTCGGCACAATCTTGTTGAAAGCGCAAAGATATTATCAAACCAGCTTAAGCAAAAGGAATAAATTCATAGCTAAACCTGAGAAGAATCAATCTGTAGCCAGGATATTTAGCTGTTTCTCCAGCTTACTTTTTCATATAATCCGGCGAAATACCTGAGTAGTTTTTCCAGGCCCTGTACATTTAGAGAATAGACCGTTGTATTACCTTTTACTGAAAATTTCACCAGGTCTACTTCCCTTAGCTCTTTCAGATGTTGTGAGACAGTAGGTTGAGAAAGAGGTAACTGATTTACCAGTTCACCGCAAAAGCAGGAATCAACCTTAACCAGGTATTCTATAATAGCAATTCGTGCGGGGTGAGAAACAGCTTTAATAAGTACCGCCTTTTTATTATGGCGGGCCGAAAAATGTTCAGTTTTTGAAGCTCCCATGGGTGATCGGAAATATTATCAGCAAAATACAAATAATCATGCAAGCGAATAATTTTTTTTTCACACTAACGATAACCGGTAGCTGAAAGCAAATGATATCAGAGAAATCAAATAAAAAAAGGATTGCAAGACAATCCAAAATCTCATAAAAATACCTCCAAAAAGGATTTCCTAACTTTCAAGAATGAAAAATGCATTAATTCTTTTAGTTGCGGTGATATTTTCCTGCCTTAATACAAAGGCCCAAGAAACTTCTTACAGGGAATTGCCAATGGAGATCAGATCCGCTGGGGCTATGCTCCATGGCACGGTAATGTTACCTGCGTCAGAAGCGAGAAAACTAACGGTTTGCCTGATCATATCAGGGTCGGGACCCACGGACCGTAATGGGAACAACCCTTACATGAAAAATGAAAGCCTGAAAAAGTTCGCCCAGGCATTGGCGGATTCTGGAATTGCCTCATTAAGATACGATAAAAGAGGAATTGGAGAATCTGCAATACCAGGTTTATCTCAAAGAAATCTCCGCTTTGAAGAATATGTTCATGACGCAGAAGCCTGGATAGATACCCTGAAAAAAGATCCCAGGGTTAACCGGATCGTTGTCGCCGGGCACAGTGAAGGTTCACTGATAGGCCTGATCG
>JAEWDG010000051.1 GCA_023390215.1 Bacteroidota bacterium
AGCAAAAGAAAGCCTGATCCCGCTAATACTATACCTGCCTTCCCTGAATAATGCCCATCCTGTTTAAAAAAGGTGAAGGCTTCATCGGTCACCATTTTCAGATTTAGGTAAACAAGGATCGAAGCGATGACCCAGGCGAGAATTTGTGTGATGAGGCTTATTCTGAAAACCCCCATTTGGGTTTTATTACTAACAAAATGTATAAGCGGTATAACGGCGAAGCCTAACTGTAAACTCAAAATCACCTGACTGAAAACCAGCAATTCGTCCACGCGGTCTTCTCCATACACAGCAATAACTATGATCGCCGGAACAATAGCCAGCAGGCGGGTAACCAACCTTCTTACCAATGGGTTGATGCGTAGTTTGAGATATCCTTCCATCACGATTTGACCCGCGAGTGTACCCGTTACCGTGGAACTTTGCCCGGAAGCGATTAGTGCAATGGCGAAAAGCGTTGATGCGAAAGTTGAACCCAGCATAGGAGAAAGCAGTTCGTGCGCCTGCTTTATTTCTCCAACATCGGTTCTTCCTGATTTAAAGAAAACAGTCGCTGCAAGAATCAGAATGGCGGCGTTCACCAGAAAAGCGAGATTCAAAGCTATTGCGCTATCCCAAAAACTCATCTTCAATGCCTCTTTAATACCGGCCTCATCTTTTTTGATCTTTCTTGTCTGGATAAGGGCAGAGTGCAAGTATAAATTATGAGGCATAACAGTCGCGCCGATGATACCTATAGCCAGGTATAAAGCGGTATTGGATGGTAATGCAGAATGCATCTGTTTTGATCTGTATAGAGTTTCGGCATCCGGTAATGAAGGGATAAAGCCTCTAAGTACTTCCGAAGCGGAAGGTTCGGCGATGATGATATTGATAAGAAAACAGAATCCGATAATAGCGATTAAGCTTATGATGAACGCTTCCATCTTGCGTATACCAAGTCTCTGCAGATACAGGAGCAGAAAGGTATCAAGTACAGTTATGGAAACTCCCCAGATCAATGGAAGTCCGGTGAGTAGTTGGATGCCTATGGCCATGCCCAGCACCTCTGCGAGATCTGTGGCGGCGATAGCTATCTCCGCGAGCATCCATAAAAAAAAGTTCACGCCTGCCGGATAATTCTCACGATTAGCCTGTGCCAGGTCTCTTCCTCTAACGATTCCCAGTCTTGCGCTGAGCGACTGAAGTAATAAAGCCATCAGGTTACTCATCAGCAACACCCAAATAAGTGTATACCCATACTGGCTGCCGCCCGCGATATCTGTGGCCCAGTTTCCGGGATCCATGTATCCCACACTTACCATATATGCCGGGCCTACAAAGGATAGAAATTTACGCCAGCCTGCTTTGCGTTTTGTAGTGTCTACCGTATTGTGGACCTCATGAAGCGATTCATTATGATGTGAACTCATATACTCAGGAAAATATGTTGTGCCACTTGCTGGCTGATGACGAAAGGATTTTTTTTGTCGATCTTTATTTCTATGGATCCGTCGTATTCGAACCGGCGTGTAACGCGCAATCTTGTACCCAGTGCGATTCCGAAATGATTGAGGAGGTCAAGTATCTCTCCGCTTTGCTTTTTTACCGAACTGACTACTGCTGTTTTTTTGAGATCCAGTTCCGGTAATGCGATCTGGCGGATCTTTTTTACATGCCCTTTGTGATCGGGGATTGGATCTCCATGCGGATCAAAGGCTGGGTTGCCCAGATAATTATCGAGCCTGGCAATCAATTCCTCACTGTTCACGTGTTCAAGTTCTTCGGCTACGGCATGCACTTTATCCCAGTCGAAACCGAGCTTTTTCACCAAAAAATATTCCCATAACCGGTGTTTGCGAACGATAGACAGTGCCGTTCTGGTACCCGCTTCTGTGAGGGTGAACCCGCGGTAACGTTGATAATGAACGATTTTTTTTGCCCGGAGTTTTTTCAGCATATCAGTTACAGATGCCGGCCTTGTTTGCATCACTGCGGCAAGGTTATTGGTAGTTACTTCACCGTTTTCGGTTTGTAAATGATAAATAGATTTGATATAATTTTCTTCCGTAGGGCTGTGCGTCATCTAAATAAAAATTTAGGCTAATCTAAAAATAAATTTTATATTAACCTAATAGATACACAAAGTCTTTACCGGTGCTCGTTTCAAAAGCTTCCTGAATTTTGGCTCCTGCTTTTGAATAGCAGAAAATGCTGTTTATATTGCACCGGATTTTTAATTAAAAAATATGAATTTCAACCAGTTTTCTGTCCCTTATCCTGTGGCTCCGAATTATAGTAAACGTGTCGCTTATTTTTCGATGGAGTTCGCTATCCATCAGCCTCTAAAGATTTACAGCGGGGGTTTGGGTTTTCTCAGTGGCTCGCATCTGCGAAGCGCATATGAATTGCGGCAGAACCTGATCGGTATCGGCATACTCTGGAAATATGGCTACTATGATCAGGCCAGGAACCAGGACCAGACACTGCAGGTTCAATGGAACGAAAAAATTTACAATTTCCTCGAGGATACCGGTATCAGGTTTCAGATAGATATTCATGGAAACCCCGTTTGGGTAAAAGCGTGGTACCTGAATCCTGAAACATTTAAATCCGCACCCTTATTTCTGTTAAGCACAGATGTTCCGGAGAATGATTATGTTTCCCAAACCATAAGCCACCGGCTATATGATGCCAACGTTGCCACAAAAGTTGCACAGTTTATTCTGCTTGGTTTGGGCGGTGCTAAACTGATCGATGAATTGAATTTCAATCCGGAGTTATATCACCTCAATGAAGCACACGCGGTAAGTTCTGCTTTTCATCTGTACAGGAAATTTGGAAATAAAGATGAAGTAAGGAAACGTATGGTGTTTACGACGCACACGCCGGAGGAAGCAGGAAATGAAAAACATGACATCTTTCTCTGCGAAAAAATGGGGTATTTCAATGGCATCCCTCTGGAAGAAGTCAGGCAGCTGACAGGAATCCAGGATGATCAGTTCAATCATTCTCTGGCAGCCTTACGTTTCGCGAAATACGCCAATGCCGTTAGCCAACTCCACGGAGAAGTGAGCCGCAAGATGTGGGGAAAGTATGAAGATATTTGTGAAATAACCGCCATCACTAATGCACAGAATTGGCATTATTGGGCAGATAAGCAACTTTATCATTTTATTGATGATCATAATATCGACGCCTTCATCGATCGCAAACGCTGGCTAAAGAAGCGTGCACTTGATATTGTTGCAGATCAAACCGGTAAATTGCTAAACCCTGATGTACTCACTGTGGTTTGGGCCCGACGCTTCGCGGGTTATAAAAGAGCTGAATTGATCACACGCGATAAAGAGCGGTTTGAAGCGTTGTTGCGAAATGCCAAATATCCGATCCAGTTCATATGGGCGGGTAAACCTTACCCACTGGATTATCCGGCGATCAGCGATTTTAATAATCTCGTAAACCTTAGCAAGAATTATTCGAACGTTGCGGTTTGTATAGGTTACGAACTTGCTTTAAGTAAGCGGTTAAAACAGGCAGCAGATGTTTGGCTGAATAATCCGCGGGTACCACGCGAAGCCAGCGGCACCAGCGGGATGACGGCAGCGATGAACGGCGCGGTGAACTTCAGTACCAACGATGGCTGGATCTGCGAATTTATCAATCATGGAAACAACGGTTTTGTGGTACCCATGGCTGATTATGAAAACATGAATACCCAGGAACAGGATCAGTATGATCTCGATAAAATGTATGATATCCTGGAGAATCAGATCCTTCCCCTGTATTACGA
>JAEWDG010000066.1 GCA_023390215.1 Bacteroidota bacterium
AGTAAAGGCAAAGCAAAGAAACTGTTTCCCAGGGCAAGCCGCGGCAACCCCAGCATGGGCAGGAAGACTAAACCCACAAGCATCATCAGGAAGAACTGAATGGTACAAACAATCACATATACCGTGATCTTTCCGTTCACAAGCAACAGGTATGAACTGGGCATGGTATGTAAACGGAACGCGCTCCCTTCGCTTTTTTCTTTCATAATACTGCTGGATAGGGGTATGGTGATGAAAAACATCGCGAAGATCGTCCATGCGGGAACGTTATGCTGCACCGCATTGGGTACCAGCGTATCGTTGTTCGTGGTAGCGTAGGTTTCTTTGTAGGTTATGATCTGCGACTGCTCATAAGCCGTAGAAGGTGTGGAAGATTTATCAGGAATCACCTCTGCGATCTGTTCAGAAAAACTCTGGAACATGATCTTCGTTTTGATCTCGGAAATAAATTCACGCAGGGTGCTGGTTACCGATTGAAGGAAAGATTTTTTCGCCACCGGATCGATCAATATCTCGATCTGAACAGAATCTTTTTCAGATTTTGCTTTCGCCAGTTCCAAAGAATCGGTTGCCATGGTTTGTGCTACCAGGGTGGACACATTATTCCGAATAGCTTTTGTAGCGCCCTCCGGAATAATAATACCGACTAAAAATTTCCCCTTTGAAATCGCTTCTTTTGCCAGGGCAGTGGTGGCCGGCTTCCCGTCAATAGAATCATGCAGTTCTACCAGTTCATTTTGTTCCAGTCCATTTTGTATCTGAATACCCAGCGAATCTTTGTCATCATTCACGATGACAACAGGAATTCCTTTTTCATTCATGGTTCTGAAAGCGGCATCCTGTATCAGCGTCATCACAAGGATGAGCACCATGGGCATGATGAATAAAATCGATAAACCCACTTTATCACGAAGCAGCAATAAAGCCTCTTTTCTCACCGTAGCTAATAATTTGCTGAACATCAGTCGCGCAGTTTTCTTTTGGTGAGATGAAGGAATACCTGTTCAAGGTTATCGGCACCTGGTACAGAACCGATCAGTTCTTCCGGTGTACCCACCTGTAATATTTTTCCCTGATCGATGATGGATACCCGTGTACAAAAATTTTCCGCTTCTTCCATATGATGCGAAGTATAAATGATGGTAGTGCCCTGCGTATTCAGTTCCTTCAGGTGTTCAATGATCACATTGCGCGACTGCACATCCACGCCTACCGTTGGTTCATCAAGGAAAAGTATTTGGGGCGAATGAAGAATGCCTGCGATGAGGTTAACCCTGCGCTTCATGCCACCCGAGTAGGTGGAGATCTGCCTTTTCGATGCTTCTTTCAATCCCAGTTTATCGAGCCAGTCGGAAATTTTATTTTTCAGCGCTTTACCTTTCATGCCATACATGTGGCCGTAAAAATCCAGGTTCTCCAAGGCATTCAGTGTGGGATAAAGGGCGATATCCTGCGGCACAATTCCCACGATCTGCTTTACGGCATCCAACTCGGTTGCCATATTTTTTCCGTTCACATACACCGCTCCGCTGGTGGGAGGAAACAGACCGCATAAAATGGAGATGGTGGTCGTCTTACCGGCACCGTTAGGTCCCAGCAAACCGAAGATTTCATTTTTCCTGATCTGTAAACTGATCCCATTCACGGAAGGTTCCGTGTTATTTCGGAAAGTTTTGGTAAGTGATTTTATGTCTATGATCGTGTCCGCCTGCATACCGTTCCATCGGTAATGGAAGGCCGCAAAAATAATCAAAATCCGCTGCGGAAACCGGGATAATTAGTCGATGAGATCGGTTGTGATCTTCGCAGATAACAGGCAAAGCGGAATACTTGGCCCGGGATGTACGCTTCCCCCGCAGAAATATAAGTTTTTTATGTCCTTTGAAAAATTGGCGTGACGTAAAAAAGCTGCGTATTTGTTATTGGAACTGTTACCATAGATCGCACCGAAAGCGCTGGATGTTCTGCTCTCGATCACTCTTGGATCAAAAACCATTTCTGTTTCGATCATAGGACGGATATCTGTTTTCAGTATCCGGTTCACTTTGGAGATCACCGCCTCCCTGGCCTCATTGATGAATGCATCCCAATCCTGGCCTGAATTGTTGGGAACATTGATAAATGCAAACCAGTTTTCACACCCCGGAGGTGCATCGGTTTTTGTATGCTTGCCGGTGATATTTATATAAATGGTTGGATCGTGGTAGATCTGCTTTTTTGAAAAGATCGTGGCAAACTCCTCTTCGTAATTTTTACTGAAGAGAATATTATGTAAGCCCAGTTCTTTAAAATCGTTCCTGATACCCCAATAAAAAATAATTCCTGAACTGGATTTAGGCTGATCCAATGTTTTCCTTGGTTTGCGGGCATGAGGCAGTAATTTCTGGTAACTGTTGTACACATCCATGTTACTGATCACTACATCATATTCAAATATTCCTGTATCGGTTCGCACACCGCAGGCTTTTCCGTTCCTTACCATGATTTCTCTCACGGGGGTTGAAAAATGATATTGAATACCGATATCTTTTCCCAATTTATATAAACCATTTGTGATGCTGAACATCCCCCCTTCGGGATAATATGCTCCTTTCATGATTTCCACATGAGCGATAACGTTCAGCGTTGCAGGCGCCAGATAAGGACTGGAGCCGTTATAGGTGGCATAACGGTTGAACAATTGAACGAGCCGCGGATCTTTCAGCGCTTTTGCATTTGCTTCATTCATTGTATTAAAGGCCCCGATCTTGCCAAAATTTAAAATGCCCCTGAGAACGGGCCAGGTAAAAAAATTCCGGAGTTTATGCAGGGAATTCTTAAGAAAGACTTCCTCAGTGAGGTGATAAATGGTTTCGGTATGTTTAAGATGGCGCTCAATATCTGATGCAGGATCGGAGGTATGAGCAGCCATTTCTTCTGCAAACTTCGATGCGCCATGATAAGCCTGCAGCACGGTTCCGTCCTCATAAAAATATTTGTAAACCGGGTCGAGCTTCTCATAATTAAAATGATCCCGCGGATTTTTTCCCGAGAGGATGAACAGTTCATCCACATACCCGGGTTCGGTGAATACAGAGGGACCCATATCAAAGCGGTAGCCTTTGGAAGTTTCAGAAGAACATTTTCCTCCCACGAACGCGTTCGCTTCATATACCGTTACATCGTACCCTTTGTTTCGCATCCTGATGGCTGCAGCCAGCCCGGAAACACCTGTTCCAATTACTACGCAGGATTTTTTTTTATGGTCTGCCAAAGATTGATTTTATGGTGGCAAATTTAGGGGTTAACAACTGAGACATATGTCATCGGCAACCTGTAAACAGGCTGATTTTTATCGTTATCCATAAAATATGATCAAGGTGTTCAGGGGCAGGTTAGAACGGCCCGGTGCGTTTATTTTCCAAGATGGAGGCTAAATTACTAAATTATTTAGTAATTTTATTCGACTACAAATTACTCACCTCAATGTTAGTTTATGCGAACCATAGAAAATACCATCCCTGGTTACCGGATCTTCGAGTATCAGCTATTATTGAATCCGCCAGATGCGTTACGATCGAGGATAATTGAAGTAAAGAAAACCTTTACGGATAAATTTAAGGTTCCGGCTACGCACCAGGGCAAACCGCAGATCTTACTTGTCAGTTTCGTTCAGTATGAACTTTTTGAAGATCGCATATTGAATCGATTGAGCCAGTTGGCCCTGGGATTTCATCCGATACCTGTTCAGGTCAGAGATTTTGGATCCTTTCCTGCACATACCATTATTTTAAATGTCCCGTCCAAACCGGCTATTCAATCGTTGGTAAAATCCATCCGGAGCGAAGCGCAGCGGTTGATGAAACTTGATAACGCGAACAAGCCTTTATTTTTTCTTGACCCTCATATTACGATTGCACGAAAATTGGCGCCATGGCAATATGAGCAGGGTTGGAATGAATACAGACATCATCACTTCAATGGAAAGTTCCTTGCTGATTCTATGCTACTGTTGAAAAGGCCATTGAATAGTATGAAGTATGAAGTACTTAAAAGATTTGAGTTTTTGAATATGCCGGTCACCACCACTCAGGGTGCACTATTTATATAGCAAACAGCAGTACATGCCTTTTATCACAACAAAATTGGTAAACAGTTATACATCATAAAATTGAGCTAACCGCAACAACACATGAACGAAAAATTAAAACAGGATCATCATAAAGTTTCCGCAAGAGAAAAAGAAGAAAGCATTCAATATAAATCAGGGCGCGGTGCACAGTTCAATACGCACAATAAGTTCATTAAACAGGAATCAACAAAAGAATATTCTGAAGCCATCGATGATTGGGAAGATGGCGACAAACCCACGCAGTATATTGAAATGGATTCCAAAACAATTGTAAACAAAGTTGAAAGCCAGGATGTGGGTATGGGTTACAGCATGAATCCATATGCAGGCTGCGAACATGGCTGTATTTATTGTTTTGCCCGGAATGTGCATGAATACTGGGGCTACAGCGCGGGATTGGATTTTGAACAAAAGATACTGGTGAAGAAGAACGCGCCACAACTGCTCAGAAAATTTTTGATGCACCCGAAATGGGAAGGTACACCCATCATGCTCTCCGGAAATACAGATTGTTATCAACCCGCAGAACAGAAATTCCGGCTTACGCGAAAAATGCTGGAGGTCTGTAATGAATTTAATCAGCCCGTGGGAATCTTAACCAAAAATTCATGGATACTTAAAGACAAGGATGTGCTACAGGAAATGGCGAAGAAAAATATCGTCTCGGCCATGGTTTCCATTACTTCGTTCAATGAAGAGCTGAGAAGATGTATGGAGCCGCGCACAACCACAGCCATGCAAAAATTAAAAGTCATTAATGAATTAAGCAAAGCCGGCGTGCGCATGGGCGTTATGATGGGGCCGATGATCCCGGGATTGAATGAACATGAAATGCAACGGATCATGAAAGCTGCAGC
>JAEWDG010000153.1 GCA_023390215.1 Bacteroidota bacterium
AGGCCAACCAGTCTGAAAAATTAAAGACCTATACGATAGGGTTTTACGAGGAAGATCATAACGAGGCCGGGTATGCGAAGAAAGTGGCCGATCATCTGAAAACCGATCATACGGAACATTATTGCACAACGAAAGAAGCGCAGGAAATACTTCCTGATATTCCCCTGTTCTGTGATGAACCTTTTGGTGATTCTTCAATTATACCCACAACCCTGGTTTCCCGCCTGGCAAAAAAAGAGGTGACGGTGGCGCTAAGCGCGGACGCGGGTGACGAAATTTTCGCAGGTTATAATAAGTATCCCCTCGCTATGGGCTTCCAGAAGAAAATCAACCTGGTTCCCGATTTTCTAAAACCAACAGCGGGCCGGGTGCTGAATTACATCCCCAATAACCTGTTGAGGGCCATTGCGAGAAACCCCGCGGTTGATATCAAAAAGCAGCGGTTATCAAACCTGTTCCATGAAAAAAATGTTTCGGCCTCGCGCATAATGGATGTTTTTCTGTCGCAGGTGTATACTACCGAACAACTTCAGACCTTACTTTCAGATGTTCCGGCAAAGCCTTTTTCAAATTTCAATACAAGAAACCTGTTGAGAGATTCACTGGGAGAAGTTGATTCCATGCTCGCCATTGACTATAAAACCTATCTTCCTGATGATATTCTTGTAAAAGTAGACCGGGCGGGTATGTCGGTTTCCCTTGAAGGTCGCGAACCATTACTTGACCACAGGTTGGTAGAGTTTGCTGCTCAGTTACCTGAGTCTTACAAGATGACTGCAACTGATAAAAAGATCATTCTTAAAGATATTGTGCACGACTATGTACCCAGGGAAATGATGGAAAGGCCAAAAATGGGATTTGGCGTACCGGTCTTCTCCTGGTTCCGTAACGAGTTACGGCATTATGCAGATGATTTCATGCAGGAAAAAGATTTCAGCCACGGATTATTCAAACCCGAAGCTGTTAAACAAATTATTTCTCAATTTTACAAAGGAGATAAAAATTACAATAACCTTTTCTGGTATCTCCTTATGTTCCAGATGTGGTACAAAAAGTGGATGCAATAATTGAAGCACGTATTGTTTGTTTCGTATGACGGACTAACGGATCCTCTTGGCCAGAGCCAGGTTATCCCCTATCTCGCAGGCCTCACCAGATTCGGTTTCCGGTTTACCATACTTAGTTTCGATAAACCGGAAGCTTTTACAAAAAATGCCGGGACCGTAAAAAATATCCTTCAGCAATATCCGATCAAATGGGTGTCGGTACCCTATCATAAAAACCCTCCTGTACTTTCATCGGTTTACGACTATCAACTGATGAAGAAAAAAATGAGGGAGATCTATCGTGAAGACCCCTTTCTGATGATACATACCCGGCCGGGGTTACCCGAACTCGCGGCAGCCAACCTTAAAAAAAGATTATCTGTATTGTTTTTCCATGATGTAAGAGGTTTCTGGGCAGATGAACGCGTGGATGGAGGAATGTGGAACCGAAAAAATCCGCTGTTCAACGCCGTGTATCGCTATTTTAAAAGCAATGAAAGGAAAGCACTGATCAATGCAGATGCGATCAATTGTTTAACAAGGGCCGCCCGCCGGGAAATGCTAACCTGGCCCTACCTGAAGGGACGTGAGATCTCTGTGGTTAGCTGTGCTGCGGATCTTGATTTGTTTGATCCATCACGCTACCCCCGGGAAATAAGGACCAAAGCAAGAACGGCGCTCGGCTTTGCAGAAGATGATCTTATTTTTTCTTACCTTGGTTCTATTGGAGGCTGGTACCTCACTGCCGAGATGATGCGGCTCTGCAAAAAAATAAGCGATAAGATCCCTAAGGCAAAATTTCTTTTTATTTCCCCTCACCGTCATGAAGTCATTCTTGATGCTGCGGCTGAATCGCAACTTCCTCCCGAAATAATCAAAACGGTTCATGCAGGCAGAGAAGAAGTTCCGGGACTACTGGCTATATCGGACATAGCTTTGTTTTTCATCAAACCCTGCTACTCTAAGATCTCTTCTTCTCCTACCAAACATGGGGAGATCATGGCGATGGGTTTACCCGTGATAACGAATACAGGCGTGGGTGATGTTGCGGAAATTGTACGAAATACCAACAGTGGTATTCTGTTAGAAAATTTTTCTGATGAGTCGTTGGATAAGGCTGTTAATGAGATCCTGAACCGGAAATTCAATCCGGAAGAAATTCGCCGCGGTGCGTTTGCATATTATTCGCTTGAAAAAGCGGTACAGACCTACCGGGAGGCTTACGATAAATTACTGAGCTGATCTATTTTTTCCTTCCGATAGCGTGATAAAAAGGCGTGAGCGGACTTATCTCGATGTTTTCCAGCCCCGCTTCCTGCATCATAGTGATCACCTGCTTTTTTGAAAAGCGCTGCTCCAGCCTGGTGCCGAATTTATCCAGGGCATCATTCCTGATCACAAAGAAGGATTTATTATTGTAAGCACTCAATGGCATTTTTACGGCGATCTTTCTCAACCCGATCAACACCAAAAATCTCACCCATAATACCAACGGCATATAAATGATGACTGCCAGTATATCACAGACAAATCTTTTTACCGGCGTAGGAAGTTTACAAACAAGTTTTCGTATCAGGTCACTCAACCAATATAAGGTTTTGAACCACCATCCTCTTGTTTCCAGGTTGTGGTATAAATAACAGTAAAAATATCCGCCGGGCTTAACTTTCTTCACACAGTCTTTCATTGCCTGCGCTGTATCGGGAATATGATGGAGCACGCCGATGCTCATCGCGAAATCAAAACTGTTGTCCGCGAAAGGAATGGTATCAATACTCGCTTTTGTGAGCCGGACGTTTGGAATATCACCCAGCAATTTATCTGCTGCAAAAACAGCATTGCTCGGATCAACCGCCTCCATGAAGCCAATTCGTTTGGTCATCCATTTTGTCCAGCGACCCGTACCGCAACCTATGTCTAAGCCATATGTGTTTTTATTTACATGTTCAGGTCTGATAATATCAAAATATTCCAGAGCGATCTGATCGATTGTCTGGTCGGAAAAATCATTAAACTTCAGCCACTCCTCCCCGAAAGAACGTACCACTTCTTCATCAATGTTTTTTCCGTCCGTCGCAAATACTGCGATCTCGCGGTTAGCAGATTTAATAGTTTCAACCGGCGCTTCGGTATACGATTGCTTCATTTTGGTTGGCAAAAATAAGGGTCTTGCTGTATAGGAATATGTTGGACGCCCCGCCTGATGCTAAATCACTATTTTTGCGGCACTTCGAACCTGTTTTTGCATGCCCAAACATTATTTGATCGTTGGCGCTGGCTTCTCGGGATGTGTTTTGGCAAACCGTTTATGCGCCCTCCAGGATTGTGTTATTGAAATATGGGATTCCCGCGATCATATCGGCGGAAATTCGCATACTTCAAGAGATACATCAACCGGCATTATGGTTCACCATTACGGCCCGCATATTTTCAACACGGATAAAAAAGAGATATGGGATTTCGTAAACAGTTTTGGAGAATTCAAACCCTATGTACACCGGGTAAAAGCGGTAAGTAAAGGCAGAACCTATGCGCTACCGGTTAACCTCGCTACAATCAACCAGTTCTTTAATAAAAATTTCAATCCCCAACAGGCAAGCGCGTTCATCAGTAGCCTTGGTGAGAACTCGATCACCGAACCCTCGAACTTTGAAGAACAGGCGTTGAAATTTATTGGAAGGGAATTGTACGAAGCTTTCTTTTACGGGTACACGAAAAAACAATGGGGCTGCGAGCCTGCTTTACTGCCGGCTTCTATCCTGAAACGTCTGCCCGTTCGTTTTAATTACGACGATAATTACCATAATGCTATTTATACCGGAATTCCGGTCGATGGGTATTCGGCATTGATGGAAAAGATGATAGAAGATCGCAGGATCATCCTGAAACTTAATCAATCTTTCTCCGCAGAAAACACAGACACCCATAATTTCGATCATGTTTTTTATACAGGACCCATCGATGCCTATTATAACTATGCGGCAGGAAGATTGGGATACCGTACGGTAGAATTTGAGCGATTTGAAACAGAAGGTGATTTTCAGGGAACCACCCAGATGAATTATTGCGATGAGGACATTCCCTATACACGTATTGCGGAACACAAACATTTCACACCCTGGGAACAACACAATAAGACGATTTATTTCAAAGAGTATAGCAAAGAAACCGGCGAGAATGATCTTCCTTATTATCCCAAGAGGCTCTCAGAAGATAAGGAACGATTAATGCTATACCGGGATATGGCCCGGCAGGAAACGAAAACTTCTTTTCTCGGCAGGCTTGCAACGTATCGTTATATGGATATGCATCACGTAATCGGTGAAGCTTTTCAGTTTGCAAAAGAATTTAATAAACAGCAGCAGGAGAATCAAAAACTCCCGGTTTTTCCAAATGAAGAAAGCATTTGAGTGAATGGAGCGAAGGAAAAAAATTCTTGTTATTTGTCCGCATCCGGAAAATGTAGCACCGGGCCAGCGTCTGAAATATGAACAGTATTTCGAAGACTGGAGAGAACATGGCTACGATATTGATGTATCACCGTTTTTCTCCGACCGTATGCAATCTATCTTATACAGCAAAGGTCATATACCTGAAAAAATGTTCTGGGTTGCCTGGGGACATATCCGGCGGATCGGAACGATCTTCAGACTTAAGCGTTACGATGCTATTTACATTTTTCTTTGGGTCACCCCTTTCGGGTATCCGCTGTTTGAACGCATATATACATGGCTCAATCCAAAAATGATCTATGATATTGATGATGCCATCTTCATCAAAGCAAAGAGTATTGTGAACAGATCGATGGATTTTCTGCGGGGAAGGAATAAACCTTTTTACCTGATGCGGAAAGCAAAGCATGTGATTGCCTGTACACCCTATCTTACAGATACTGCCAGGCTATACAATAATAATGTTACAGACATTTCCTCCACCATTAATACGGAAACCTATCTTCCGGCTAATCATTATAACAACGATCACAAACTGGTTTTAGGCTGGAGTGGCAGCCATAGCACATCCCCATTTTTATATCTGTTGAAAGATGTGCTGCTTGAATTGCAAAAGAAAATTTCGTTTAAGTTGTTGGTAATGGGTGATCCGCAATTTAATATCGCGGGCATTGAAGATCTTGAAGCCATCCCCTGGTCGCTGGAAAATGAGATACCCACACTCCAAAGATTTGATATTGGTTTATATCCGCTTCCCCTGGACAGCGAATGGGTTCTGGGGAAAAGTGGATTAAAAGCCTTACAGTACATGGCCGTTGGCGTACCTGTTGTAGCCACTGCCATTGGGGCTAATTATCGCATAATGGAAGATGGGAAAACAGGATTTCTGGTGAAGACCAAAGAAGAATGGATACAGGCATTGCTGAGGTTGGCCTCCGACCCGGTATTAAGAAAGAAAACAGGATTAGCGGGCCGTGATAATGTGGAAGCTTCTTACTCTATCCATGCAAACGCGCCGGTATACAGGTCTATTCTGGACCAGGTGACCTCCAACTAACGAATATTTCCGCTGCTTATTGCAGGCACAATAAGGTTTTGGGATTGGCGTTTTTCAGCCAAACCGACCCCAAAACCCTCGTTATGGAGCGCACAATCGCCGTAGTCGTTTCCTTCAACCGCAAGGCTTTACTTTCTGAGTGTATTGATGCATTGAGAAAACAAACCAGGAAACCCGACGCAATACTCGTTGTGAATAACGGAAGTACGGATGGTACTGCTGAATGGCTTAACACCCAACCAGATGTCTTTCAGGTTACACAGGCCAACCTCGGTTCAGCAGGAGGATTTAATACGGGCATTGCCTGGGCTTTCGAAAATGGATATTCGTGGATCTGGTGTATGGATGACGACGGCTATCCACACCCGGCCGCACTGGAAAATCTGCTCAAAAATGAACCTCAACATCATCGCGCATTATTGAATTGCGCTGTATTGAACAAAGAAGATAAAAGAAGCTTTGTATGGAAGACCTCTTCATATAAAAACATAGATGAAGTAGATAAGATTTTAATTGAAGATATCGGACATCCATTTAACGGTACGCTGATCCATCGCTCCATCGTTGAAAAAACAGGTGTGCCGAAACAATCATTATTTCTCTGGGGCGATGAAACGGAATATTATTACCGCATCACCAAAAAATATAAATACCCTGTCTATACGGTTACCTCAAGTATTCATTACCATCCGGCCGCGGCTTTCAGTTTAAAGAAGGACTGGGACCACCGGCAAAACTGGAAAATGTACTTCTATCTGCGCAACAGGCTACA
>JAEWDG010000170.1 GCA_023390215.1 Bacteroidota bacterium
ATACTGCGTTGTAAATTCTGGATGGAAGTGTCGGCTTCCGCAACTTTTTTTTCCGCATCAAACTGATTTCGCTGAATCGCCGGATTTTCCTTGCGAATGATGTCAATAGCCGAGCGGTTCTCATCGAAGATACCCCGCTTCTCTTCTACCGCTTCTTTAAGATTATGCAGCTTTTCTTCCAGGTCCTGCAATTTGATCTCTTCATCTGTGATCTGCTGACCGGTAAAACGAATGCTTTCTTCAAGACCTGATAACTGACCACCGGCTTTACTGATAAATTCTTCCAGGCTCGATTTCCTTTCTTTGAGATGTTGGAGGCGCTGACTTGCAAGACTTTTTTCACTTTCCTTTGCGCGAACTTTTTCCACCACATCATTATAGGCATGCTGCATGGCCTGCAGTGCCTTCTCTTTTTCAATGAATCCCAGCTTCTCCTGTTCAAGCGCAGCTTCTTCTTTGGCTATAGCCGTTTCAAGTTCTATTCTCTTGTCTACTTCCTGCTTCTGCTGTTCATTAAGTTCTTTATACGTGATATTAAAACCTTCCAGGGCTGCTTTTGCCAGCTCGATGCTTATCTCCTTGTAATCTTTTTTTACTTCGAAATATTTTTCTGCTTTCCTGGCCTGGCTTTCCAGTGATTTCAACTGGTTATTGATCTCAAACAACAGGTCTTCGATTCGGGCAAGATCCTGTTCAGCGGCATCGAGTTTTAACTTCGCCTCTTTCTTCCTGGTTTTATAGATCGTAATTCCTGCCGCCTGTTCCAGCATTTTACGGCGGCTGTTTTCTTTGTCTTTAATAATGTCATCAACCATTCCAAGCTCGATGATCGCATAACTGTCGGTGCTCACACCCGTGTCGAGAAACAGGTTATGGATATCTTTCAGCCTGCAGGCCACATCGTTCAGCCTGTATTCGCTTTCACCGCTCTTGTAATATTTGCGGGTAATCGTTACCGTGCTGAATTCAGTCGGTAATAAATTCCTGGTATTTTCAAAAGTGAGGCTTACTTCAGCCAGACCGCTTGCACTGCGGGTTTTTGAACCGTTAAACACAAGGCTCTCCAGATTTTCACTGCGGAGGTTACTGATTTTATGTTCCCCGATAACCCAGCGGATACTATCGATAATATTGCTTTTCCCACAGCCATTTGGCCCGATAACACCGGTAATTCCTTCATCAAAATGCAGTACCGTTTTATCGGCAAAACTTTTGAATCCTTTAATCTCTAAACTCTTTAATCTCACTGTTCAATGGATTTTTTGGTAAACTATTTTCCTCCCGGGGAGGTTCTTGTGGCGGGATTTTCTTCCCGTTGGCAGAGCCCGTAAAAATAACTGATACTGATGCGCCGAAACCCGCTTACATGCTGAATTTACCCTAATTTTATTCACAAAACCGGAAGGAACGCGTGAATAAAAAAAGAGTAAAATATTTTGAAATATTTCTATCGCAATTAAACAAATTAAGGATTTTCATTGTTTGACCTTTAAAATTAACTCATGTCAGAATCTTCAACACGCCAGAAATGGGTGATCGACCCTACCCATAGCGAGATCGAGTTTAAGGTCCGCCACCTCATGGTAACAAACGTCAAAGGGTCTTTTAAAGAATTCGATGCCAGTATTTACACGACCAATGATGATTTTATGTCGGCTGAGGTGGATCTTTTTATAAATGTGGCCTCCATAAATACAGGTAATGCTGACCGGGATAAACACCTCCTGAGCGCGGATTTCTTTGAAGTCGAGAAATTCCCTCAGATCAGTTTCAATGTGGATTCAGTGGAAAATGTGGATAATGACGGAAGTTATGAGCTTTGGGGCAACCTGACGATACGTGACGTGACCCGGAAAATAAAATTAAATGTGGAGTTCGGTGGAATTCAAAAAGATCCCTGGGGAGGTGAAAGAGCAGGTTTTAGTGTGAATGGAAAACTGAACCGGGCCGATTTTGGACTCACCTGGAATACTACCCTTGAAACCGGGGGCCTGTTGTTGAGCGACGAAGTGAAAATTTCAGTTGAGCTACAATTGGTGCGTTCGAACTAAAAAATAGCTAAGTCATGTTTGAAGGCCTCCTCGTGGGGGCCTTTTCACTTTAGAATGATACGCCGATACTGTTGTTATGTCGCCTGCTTAACTTTATAGAAATTTAAAGGATGAAATGGATCGCTATTGCCTGTGTGGCTTTGAGCCCACTTGCCTGCCTTAGTTCCGACGCACAAACTACGCAGGCTGTAATAAATTCAACGATGACTGTGATTGCACCGGAAGATGAAGATGTTTCCAATATGCCGCCACCTGGTGAAACCGGTACGCCTGGTGGTTTCTCCATGCGTACCATGGGAGACGGTGAAACTAAAATAACCACCTATGTTAAAGACAGTATGGTAAAAACCGTCATGAAAAATGAAATGGGAAGATCAACCATTATTCGTAATAACAACGCCGGTACTACCATCACACTAATTGAAATAATGGGAAATAAAATGGGTTTTTTGCTTACGGATGCTGAACAGGCAGACATGAGAAAAAGAATGGATAGCATGATCATGGCAACACGTGCTGCTGCAGATACCGTTCGAAAAATGCCAGCCCCGGATGAAGAACACAAGCCTGCAGAAGTTGTAATAACCAACGATACAAAAAAGATCGCGGGTTTTGAATGTAAAAAAGCATTGGTGATCAACACGCGCTTATTGGGTATCAAAGACACAGTAGCGGTATGGTTTGCTCCAGCGTTACATATCGCTAACAGTTCACCGGCGATGGGCAGAGGCGGGTTCAGGAGCCTGGGCAATTTTGTGTCCCTGAACGGACTGGATCAGGTACCCGGTTTGGCCATGCAATATGAAATGAAAATGCGCCGCGGACGTATCATGCAGATGGAAGTCACCAAAGTTGACCTAAAAAAAGAACTGGAACCTAAGGATTTTGACGTACCTAAAGATTTTGATGTAAAACCTTACAGTGAGTTTCAACAGATGTTCAGAGGTATGCCTCCGATGAGAATGATGGACAGACAATAGAAATCAGGTTTGACATAAACCTGGGTTTGCAATCCGTACAGCAAACAAAAAAATTAAAGGCCTCAGTGAGGCCTTTTTCGTATTCAATTATTTGTTTCGGATTATTTCAAGGCCGCCTTTTTCTTTTCGTATTCGGCTGCCTTTTTCGCATCACCTTTTAAACCATAAATATCGGCAAGATAACTGAGCACGATCTTATAATTGGCCATTTGCCCCGGTTTCAGCTCAGCTACTTTAGGTTCATAATAAGCCACCACTTTGTCCGCATAAGAAATGGTCTCATCCATTTTTTTATTTCCTTCCGCCTTGATCGCTGCTTTTTTCTTTACATCCTCAGGTTTGGAACCTTTGATGGAAGCCGCAGCATTGGTAAGGTCGGAGGCTTCATTGTACAAATGATTTGTCATCAGCATCGTTGCATCAATACCCTGGTCGGCAGCAATCGCTTTTTGCAGTGCGGAAACCAGTTTTGCTTTGGTAGCCGCGTCCGCGGTTTTTTCGCTGGCGCCTTTACCCCATACCTTATTATATAACTCTACACTATAATTATAGGCAAGCGGAAAATTGTTGGGATCTTTTTCAAGCATGGATTCATACTTCGCAAACAATGCCTGTTCATCACCCGACTTCTGGATCCGGTCCAGTTCCACTTCATTCCAGTAATTGTAAGTCGGATAAAGTGCTTTCGCTTTTACAAGCAGCGCATTCAGGTTTGCAGCATCATCTGCGCGGTTATAATAATCAACCAAAAACTCATAAGCATCCCTTGCAGACTCTCCGCCAATTCCTGCATCCGTAATTTTGCGGTAATAGTTGACTGCTTCTGTTTTATTCTTTGCCTGATTTGCCGCGATGGCGATATTGGTGATCAGCGACGTATCGAATGCCGGAAATTTCGCCTGATCGTATGTGTATCCTTTAGCTTTAATATAATCTTCAACTTCCAGTGCTTTTTTAAAGGATTCGAATGAAGCATTAAAATTCTTGTCATTGAAAAAACCGGCTCCTACATCATATAACCCATAATATAGAGAGAGGTAGGAAGCGTATTGTTCCAGCTTCATCATCGTTTCCTT
>JAEWDG010000099.1 GCA_023390215.1 Bacteroidota bacterium
CACAAACTGCAGGAGGTTGTTATGCTGATATTCCTGCATTTCTTTGTTTACATTGAACCCGATAGCATTGGTATTAACCCTTCGGGCAATGATACGGTCAATGCCATCGAATGCTCCTCCACATATAAACAAAATATTCTGTGTGTTCAGCTTGATCAATTTTTGTTCGGGATGTTTTCTTCCACCCTGTGGCGGCACCAGCACTTCACTGCCTTCCAGTAATTTCAATAAACCTTGTTGAACACCTTCGCCGCTTACATCGCGCGTGATGGAAGGATTATCGCTTTTACGTGCAATTTTGTCGATCTCATCGATATAAACTATTCCTCTTTCGGCTGCTGTCACATCATAATTACAGGACTGTAATAAACGCGTGAGCATGCTTTCCACATCCTCTCCCACATACCCGGCTTCGGTGAATACCGTTGCATCAACGATAGCGAAAGGAACATTCAACATACGGGCGATTGATTTCGCAAGCAGGGTTTTACCCGTACCGGTTTCACCCACCATAATGATGTTGCTTTTTTCTATCTCAACATCATTTTCCGTTTTTTGATTGATGCGTTTATAATGGTTATATACGGCTACAGCGAGCGTTTTCTTTGCATCGTGCTGGCCTATCACATATTCGTCTAAAAATCTTTTGATCTCTACAGGTTTCCGGATAGTGAGTTTGGAGGCCGTGCCATTATTCTGACGGTTTTCAGCGTGGTGACCGAGTTCCTGGGCTATGATCTCCTGTGCATGTTCTACACAGTTTTCGCATATATGTCCATCCTGCCCTGCAATAAGGATCTTCACTTCATCCCTGTTGCGGCCGCAAAATGTACAATGGAGTATTTGTTGTTTCGCCATAATATCTTCCTACCGGAAGGGTACAAAGGTACAAAACCTGCAAAGAAACAAGATTCCCCTGCAGGTTTTGGCTTTAATTAAACATTGCGTTTATAATTTATCGACAATTCCATCGACGATACCGTAGTTAATCGATTCTTCTGCATTCATCCAGTAATCCCTGTCGAAGTCTTTCATTACTTTCTCGTATGTCTGTCCACAGTTCTCCGCCAGGATCTTTGCACCCAACTGTTTGGCTTTCAATATCTGAAGGGCCATGATCTCCAGATCCGCGCTGGTACCGCGTCCGCCGCCACTGGGTTGATGAATCATCACTTCTCCGTGTGGAAAAATATATCGCTTGCCTTTTTCTCCGCCACTCAGCAGAATACTTCCCATACTGGCAGCCATACCCATGCAAATGGTACTCACCGGCGAACTGATCATTTGCATCACATCATAGATCACGAAGCCGCTGGTGACCAATCCCCCCGGAGAATTGATATAAAATTTAATTTCTTTACCTGGGTCGAGCGCTTCGAGATACAACAGACGATCTGTAATATCTTTTGCAGATTTATCATCAACCGCCCCCCAAAGAAATATTTTACGGTGCTCAATAAATTTTTTATCGAACATCCAACCACTCATTAATTTTTCCATAGGATTTTCAGGAAGCGCAGGAGGCATCTCCTCTTCATCATCCATTCTCTTAAACCCGAAAGCGTATTTTGTATTCATGGTTTGTTCTAGTCTTTTTTTGATTTTTTAGGATTGGTCAGCAATACTTCATCAACCAGCCCATAGGCTTTTGCTTCAAGCGCCGTCATCCAATAATCCCTGTCGCAGTCAACAGTTACTTTATCGATTGGCTGATTCGTATGATGCGCGATGATCTCGTAGAGTTCATGCTTAACTTTTCTGATCTCGTTTACAGTGATCTCAATATCTGTAGCCTGGCCCCCGGCACCTGCGCTGGGTTGATGCATCATGACACGGCTATGCTTCAATGCCGTTCTTTTTCCATGCGCCCCTGCACACATCAGTACAGCGCCCATACTTGCTGCCATCCCTGTGCAAATCGTGGCAACATCCGGAGTAATAAACTGCATAGTATCGTACATACCCAAACCTGCATACACACTTCCACCCGGGCTGTTGATATACATCTGTATATCACGACCGCGATCGGTGCTTTCTAAAAATAACAGCTGGGCGGTTACAATATTCGCCACTTCATCATTAATAGGGTAACCGAGAAAAATAATCCTGTCCATCATCAAACGGCTGTAAACATCCATTACGGCAATGTTCATAGGACGTTCTTCAATGATGTTGGGAGTAAGATTGGTTACATTATGATCGATGTATCCATGAAGCGTATTACTACTGATGCCGCGGTGTTTCACCGCATATTTTTCGAATTCTTTTCCAAAGTTCATTACTAAGTGGTTTTTTCAATTTTGCTGTTCTGCAATATACAAGTTAAGTAATTGAAACAGCAGGGTTTATTAATCTCTTGATCTTCCATTGTAGATCATAATATACTGTACAAGCATGGCTATGGAGGCCAGTGCAGCAACGACATAAGTTAGTGCTGCCCATTTAAGCGCGTCTTTTGCATTCTCCTGTTCTGATCCGCGGGTAATATTTGCAGTATTTAGCCAGCGCAGTGCCCGTGCAGAAGCATCGAACTCCACAGGCAGGGTTATGATCGTAAACAGTGTAGTGATCGCAAATAAGATGATACCGGCGAGCAGAACGGTTGGGTTACCGCCGCCAAATCCCAATACTCCGAGCCCTGCAATTATGATCCATTGTGAAAGCGTTGAACTCACCTGCACCGCAGGAACCATCTTACTCCTGAGCATAAGCATAGAATATGCTGTGGCATGCTGAACAGCGTGGCCACATTCGTGCGCGGCAACTGCAGCCGCAGAAACATTTCTTCCTTCAAATACATCCGCACTCAGGTTCACGGTTTTATCTACAGGATTGTAATGGTCTGTAAGTTTGCCTGCTACCGAAATAACCTGTACATCATAGATTCCATTATCGTGAAGCATTTTTTTGGCGATCTCAGCGCCACTCATGCCGCTACTTGTAGGTACCTGACTGTATTTTGCAAACTTTGATTTTAGTCTGAATTGAACTGCCATACCCACCAGCATAAATAAAACTGAAACAATTAAAATTCCAGGTGTCATTTAAATTATTTGTTGCAGGGGGAGCAAAAAGCTAACCAGTCAGAATTATCTGACAAAATTTCCATCAATATGGATGAAATGGGGCAAAAGGCCGGTTTGGCCGGGATTTTTTACAAAAAAAGACAGGAATAAACTATTCAGATTATCGGCGCTTACTGCGTTTCCCCCAATAAAAAAGCTTCCCTGGGGAAGCTTCGATTATATTCAGTTTAGATCTTTATTTGAATTGAGCGGAAATATGAGATGCCAGCTCGGTCATTTTTTTCAGGCCGTCTTCGGGGAGATTACCTTTTTTAAATTCACCGAGGATTTCAGGGTATTTCTTTTCCATTTCAAGTAAGAATTGCTCTTCGAAATCTTTCACTTTACTTACGGGAATATTTTTGAGCAATCCCTGTGTACCAAGGTAGATAATGGCAACCTGTTTTTCCACGCTGAAAGGAGTGTACTGAGGTTGTTTCAATACTTCTACATTACGCGCACCTTTATCAATTACGTTTTTCGTTGCAGCATCAAGATCACCTCCGAATTTGGAGAAGGCTTCAAGTTCGCGGTACAGGGCCTGATCGAGTTTCAGGGTACCGGCAACTTTTTTCATAGACTTGATCTGTGCATTACCCCCCACACGGCTTACAGAAATACCTACGTTAATCGCCGGACGGATACCTGAGTTAAACAGGTTGCTTTCCAGGAAGATCTGTCCATCGGTGATGGAGATAACATTGGTTGGGATGTATGCAGATACGTCACCAGCCTGTGTTTCAATAATCGGCAATGCAGTGAGTGAACCACCACCTTTTACGATTCCTTTGATAGATTCAGGAAGATCATTCATCTGCCTGGCGATCTCATCTTTAGAAACCACTTTCGCGGCACGTTCCAGTAAACGGCTATGCAGATAGAATACGTCACCGGGATAAGCTTCACGACCCGGAGGACGGCGGAGCAGCAGAGATACTTCGCGATAAGCTACCGCCTGTTTGGAGAGATCATCATAAATAATCAATGCCGCACGTCCGGTATCACGGAAGAACTCCCCGATGGCAGCACCTGCGAAAGGAGCGTAGAACTGGAGCGGAGCAGGATCGGATGCAGAAGCTGATACTATGGTTGTATAAGCCATGGCGCCATTATCTTCGAGGGTTTTCATGATTCCCGCGATGGTAGAGGCTTTCTGTCCGATAGCTACATAGATACAATAAACCGGTTTGCCGGCTGCGTAAAATTCTTTTTGATTGATGATGGTATCTACAGCGATAGCCGTTTTACCCGTTTGGCGGTCTCCGATGATCAACTCACGCTGTCCGCGACCGATGGGGATCATCGCATCGATAGCTTTGATTCCGGTCTGCAGGGGTTCTTTTACAGGTTCACGGAAAATTACACCGGGAGCTTTACGTTCCAGGGGCATTTCATAAAGTTCACCTTTAATCGGGCCTTTTCCATCGATGGCTTCACCTAATGTATTGATAACACGGCCACTCATACCTTCACCCACTTTAATAGATGCGATCTGACCTGTGCGTTTTACTTTATCTCCTTCTTTAATGCCACTGCTTTCACCCATCAATACCACACCCACATTATCTTCTTCGAGGTTAAGCGCGATTGCTTTGATACCATTATCAAATTCCACGAGTTCACCTGAACGTACATTGTTCAGACCATATACACGGGCAATACCATCACCCACCTGCAAAACGGTACCTACCTCTTCCAGGCTCGCACCTACATTGAAGTTGCTGAGTTGTTGACGAAGTATCGCCGAAATCTCATCTGGTTTAATCTCTACCATATTCTAAGTGTTAAATAAAGGGATTTTGACTGAGAAGGAACACCCTCCAAAAATCGGCTGCAAAGGTAGGGGTTGGCC
>JAEWDG010000295.1 GCA_023390215.1 Bacteroidota bacterium
TCTGTGCATTCATCACGAAGAAAAATGTTCCTGCGGAAGAATAACAACAAGACTGTCTCCTGTAGTTGGAAGAAAAAAGCAGATGATCAAGTTCAAAGGAACAACGCTGTATCCACCTGCATTATTCGATATGTTAAATGAGATGGAAGATGTAAAGGATTATGTGGCCGAAGTGTATTCGAATGAAATGGGAACCGACGAAGTATTGTTACATATTTTGCCTGCAAATCTTCTTGAAGAAACCGACAGAAAGATACGGGCAAATCTCCAGGCAAGGTTGCGTGTGAGCCCTCATGTGAACTATGTTACGCAGGAAGCAATACAGAAAATGCAGCTGCCGGAGGCGGGAAGGAAAGTTTTACGCTTTATTGATAATCGCCGTTAGGTTGCTGTGTCTTACTTTGTCCGATTGCAACCATTATTTCTTCCAGGATTTCATCCAATGATTGATCTTCCCCGAAGCGCATGGGCTTTCCAAAATTTACTTTGAGTTCTGTACCCAGCTTTTTCAGTTTCAAACCTTTTTTGTCAAATGCCACATTGAAGTTTTCAATGCGTATCGGAATTACAATGGGATTGGTCTGCCTGATCAGCAGCGCTGTGCCTTTTCTGCCAGGAGCAAAAGCTTTCGTTGTTCCCTGCGGAAAATTGATGATCCAGTTTTCACGCAACGCCCTCTCAATTTTTCGCGTGTCTGAAGGATCCAGCCCCTGCCTTTTCAATGTACTGTCCGCATTCCAGGTTCTGCGAACAGTGAGTGAACCGGCAAGTTCAAAAATGCGGGTAAGCCAGGAAGCCCTCATCGTTTCGGCTGCTGAAACAAAATAAACCCCGGTAAAAGGAGAGAGTAGGTACCATGGAAATCCCAGCCTGTTTTTTCTTTTCCATTTTACGGCACAGAAAATATGCAGGAACGCAATCACCTCTGCGAAATAGGTCTGGTGATTACTTACAAAAAGCACATTTTGTTTGGGAAGATTTTCCAGGTTTTCTGTTCCGCTGATGCGCAGTTTATTAAAAAGATTCAGACCGGGATAAGAAACCGAGCCCACCAGTGTATATACCAGCGCGCGGACAAAAGGTTTGTGTTTGAGTTTCTCAATAAGTTTCGCCATCGGAATCCGGAAAGTTAGCGGAATATTAATTAAAAAAAGATACTAAGCAGCAATAATTCCAGCGTATTGATTACGGTGGTTCCGTAAAAGAAAATGCAAGGCGAAATCAAAGGGATGATTTGAATGAAGATACGGTTGTTTCAAACTTGCAACCGCGCTACAATTTAATTCTTGACAAGTAAGAAAGGCATTTTTACTTTTGCAAATAATGAAATGGATAGGCTTCCTGATGAGTGTATACATGCTGGCGCTTTCCTTCTTTCCATGCGGGGATGTATCGGAATGTGATGTACAGAGATTGGTCAGCATTTCAGCCGTATCCGATCATCAGCATCACAACCATAGTGGCGAGCAATGTACGCCATTTTGTACCTGCAGTTGTTGCGCGGTTTCTGTGGTGCTGAAGCAAGTATCTCCGTTTGAGCTTAGACCTTTTAAACATATTTCTCCCTCGTATTCATTTTATCGTCCTTCTCATTGCGAGGAAATATCTGTCGGCATCTGGCAGCCACCTAAATTATCCTGAACTTTTTTAGAATAACGCGATCCTGCAGTTGCAGGTTCCGCGTTTAATTTTTTCGCACCCGGAGTAACGCTGAAGCATCAACGGGCATCAGCGCTCCGGCTAATTAATTTCATTGTCATCAACTCCATTTCTTTTCTTTTAGCAGAACTGTTACAAGAATATTCATGGGATTGAGCTTGAACAAATTGATGGACATGCTTAGTAAGATCATTCATTTCAGCATAAAGAATAAATTAATAATTGGAATAGCAACACTTGGTCTGATTATGTGGGGCCTGTGGAGTGCGTCGAAACTTCCGATAGATGCCTTACCCGATATAACCGATAACCAGGTACAGATCATTACCCAAAGCCCTACGCTGGCGGCGCAGGAAGTGGAGCAGTTTGTAACCTATCCCATCGAAAAAGCAATGGCAAACCTCCCGGATATTTTGGAGATGCGGTCGTTTTCAAGGTTTGGATTAAGTGTGATCACCATTGTTTTTAAAGATGAAGTAAACGTCTATTTCGCAAGACAATTAATTGGTGAGAAATTAAAACAGGCAGAAAAGGATATTCCTGAAAACATGGGAAAGCCTGAACTGGCACCTGTTACAACAGGGCTGGGTGAAATATACCAATATGTGATCCACCCGAAGAAGGGTAGTGAAGAAAAATACTCGCCCATGGATTTGAGAACGATGCAGGATTGGATTGTTAGCCGCCAACTGTATGGAATATCAGGTGTGGCCGAAGTAACGGGCTTCGGCGGAATTACAAAGCAATATGAAGTGAGTGTTAATCCTGACAGATTGAAAGCACTGGGTATAACCATTACTGAAATCTTCAACGCACTCGAACATAATAATGAAAATACAGGAGGTGCTTACATCGACAGAAAACCCAATGCTTATTTTATCAGGGGCATCGGCATGGTCCATTCCCTGGCAGACATAGAAAATATTGTTATAAAAACTGCCGCTTCGGGTATGCCCATTTTAATAAAAGATGTTTCCAAAGTACAATTTGGCTCGCCGCCGCGGTATGGCGCAATGACTTATAATGGTGAGAAAGAAGTGGTGGGAGGCCTGGTGCTGATGCTGAAAGGTGCAAACAGCAATGAGGTTGTAAAAACTGTTAAGGAAAGAATGAAGACGATACAAAAGTCTTTACCTGAGGATGTGGTTATCGAACCATTCCTCGACAGGTCTGAACTTGTAAAACGAGCAATTAAGACTGTTGAAAAGAATTTAATAGAAGGGGCGTTGATCGTAATTTTTGTATTGCTTTTGTTTCTCGGAAACCTGAGGGCCGGGTTGATTGTGGCATCCGCGATCCCGCTTTCGCTGTTGTTTGCATTGGGTATGATGAATCTTTTCGGTGTAAGTGCGAACCTGATGAGCCTCGGAGCCATTGATTTCGGGCTGATCGTTGACGGGGCAGTAATCATTGTTGAAGCGACCATGCACCTGCTTATCGCAAAAAAATTATCATCCAAACTTTCACAGGTTCAAATGGATGAGGTCGTTGAAGAAAGTGCAGGACGGATGATGAGTTCGGCTGCATTTGGACAGATCATCATACTTATCGTGTATCTGCCAATCTTGTCGCTCAGGGGAATCGAAGGGAAAATGTTTGTACCGATGGCGCAGACGGTGAGCTTCGCAATTATTGGCGCGCTGCTCTTATCACTCACTTATATACCGGTGATGAGTGCCTTATTTCTCAGTAAAAACGCCGCGCATAAAAAAAATGTTTCAGATAAAATGATGGCGATTTTTCAGCGCATATACCAGCCTCTGTTAAGGATTTCGATAAGAGCGAAATACCTGGTTGTAACCGCTGCAATTTTATTGTTTGCTATCAGCATTATTATTTTTTCAAAAATCGGTGGTGAGTTTATTCCAACACTGGAAGAAGGCGATTATGCGATCGAATTCGTATTACCACAGGGAACATCATTGAGTCAAACGATAGAAACCTGCCTGCAGGCAGAGAGAATGATCAGGACTTTCCCAGAAGTGAAAATGGTGGTGGGTAAAACCGGCGCAGCCGATGTAGCCACTGATCCGATGCCTATGAATGCCTCTGATTTGATGGTGATCTTAAAGGATAAAAAAGAATGGAAATCGACAAAGGATTTCTATAAACTGGCGGAAATGATGAAGGAAAAACTGGAGAACATTCCTGGCGTGATCGCAGAACCAAGCCAACCCATACAAATGCGGTTTAACGAACTGATGACGGGGATAAGACAAGATGTGGCGATAAAATTATTTGGAGAGAATCTCGATACACTGGCAGCGCTGGCACCGAAAATTGCCTCTGCTATAAAATCTGTTCCCGGAGTAAAAAATCCCCTGATTGAAAGAACCTCAGGATTACCTCAAATCGCCATCGAATACGACCGTGCCCGTATCGCCGGTTACGGGCTGAACATAAGAGATATAAATGAAGTGGTGACCACGGCATTTGCAGGAAGATCTGCCGGTATCGTTTTCGAAAATGAACGAAAATTCGAACTGGTTGTGAGGCTGGATAGTGCATACCGCACTTCATTATACGATGTAACAAACCTGTTCATACCCACAGCGAATGGTACACAAATTCCGCTCTCACAGGTTGCTACGGTGAAATTTAAAGAAGGCCCGGTTCAAATCAGCCGGGAGGATGGAAAGCGCAGGATCGTGATCGGATTCAACATAGGAGGAAGAGATGTTGAATCGGTTGTAAACGACATACAGGAAAAACTTTCCGGAACGCAATACAGATTACCACCCGGCTATTTTATTACGTATGGCGGAACATTCGAAAATCTCCGGCAGGCCTCCGCCAGGTTAAAGGTTGCCGTGCCTGTTGG
>JAEWDG010000311.1 GCA_023390215.1 Bacteroidota bacterium
GATAAACTGGTAGTTGCCCGTGCGCGTAAAATTCAGCGTTTCCTTAGTCAGCCATTCTTCGTGGCAGAGCAGTTCACCGGTTTAAAAGGTGTACTTGTTCCGATTGAAGAAACCATTCGCGGGTTCAATGCTATTTTGGATGGAGAAGTAGATGAATATCCAGAAGCGGCTTTCAACCTCGTAGGTACTTTGGATGATGCAATTGAAAAAGGTAAAAAACTGATGGCTGCGGCGCAAGCTTAGTAGTATATAGATTTTTAGTACTTAGTATTGAGACGAGATGCTGATAGTACTGAGACAAAGAGTTATAGATTAATACTACTACAGAGGCAAGAAAAATTGACTTTTTAAGTCTAAGTACTATATACTTACACCCATGGGAATGCACAATTTCAGAGAACTAAAGATTTGGCAACGTTCGATGGAATTGGGAGAAAAGGTTTATAAAATTGCTTCAGCATTTCCGGGGGAGGAAAAATACGGATTGGTACAACAGATAAAAAAATGTGTTGTTTCCATACCGAGCAATATTTCAGAAGGAGCTGGCAGATCATCGAATAAACAGTTTCGTTATTTTTTGGAAATTTCAATGGGTTCCAGCAATGAAATGATGACCCAAATGGATCTATCGAGGCGCTTGGGATTTGTAGAAACTAAGGTGTCTGAAAGAATTATGGACGAGATCTTACAGGTTTATAAAATGATTTTGGCCTTTTATAATTCTTTAAAGACGATTAAATTAAATCTAAGTACTAAATACTTCAAGTCTAAGTACTATATACTATAAGTCTAAGTACTAATATTTTTTATGACACTCGAAATACTTACACCGGAACAGGCTGTTTTCAGCGGAGAAGTTTATGGCGTTCAATTGCCAGGAATCAGTGGTTTATTTGAAGTGCTCGACAAACATGCTCCATTGGTAAGTGCGTTGAAAGCAGGAAATTTGAAAATCCTGAAAGATAAAAGCAATTCAGTGTCTTATAATATCCAGGGAGGATTCGTTGAAGTATTGAACAACAAAACTACTGTGCTGGTAGAGGGCGCTAACCAGAAATAATTGTCAATTTATTTTATACAGATCCCTGGTAATGCTACCGGGGATTTTTATTATGCTTCAATCTCAGGAAACTCCATGCAGAAAACGGTAGAAGGAAGATCATTGCTAAACCTATCCAGGCATTGGATGTGATCAACCAGACCAATAGGAAAATTAAGAAGAGATATAAGGGATAGAGGATAAATAGCAATCCGACCATAACTGAATCATAGTGTTCAAAAGGTGCTGCTTTTTTTAAAGAAATTGAACGAACCGGAAGATACAGGGGAGCATTCAAAAAATAACCGATGAGGGCAAAGGGGCTAAGCATATTTTTTTTCCATCCGGGAATATTTTTTTCAAAAGATGCATGTATTTGCCTGGCAGCATGTGATCCGGTGATCACCAGATCTTTCAATTGTGATTCAAGATCACTATTGAATTTTATTACCGCCTGACCAAAACTTTGTGATCCGGAAATAACAGATGCATCAAGCGGATTTCCAAAATTCAAAATAACCGATTTACCAAAGGATCTGAATGAATCATAGTTGATACCTACGGGTAAAACTTTCAGATCTATATTTTCCTCCCAACTGCTTAAAGCCAGTCTCGCAGTTCCTTTTTTTAGAGGACGTAATTTCCATTCATTGATGCATCTTCCTTCACTGAATATGAGCACAATTCCTTTTTCGCGAAACACATTTTTGCAAAGTTCAAAAGTCTCGTAATTGGCTTCAAGGTTTTCAACTCCTTCGGTTCTGCGGTAAACGGGAAAAATATTCAGCTGACTTAAAAGTTTTGCCGACCATTTATGTGAAAATGCATCGCCCCGGGGCAGTGAATAAACAGGTTGATCAAATATTGTAGTAATGATTACTGCATCCAGGAAAGAGTTGGGATGATTCATTGCAAGCAATAATGGTCCTTTTGATTTCAGGTAACATGGAGCATTGATGTGCAGACGCGTACAATAAATTTTGATTGCTATCCTGGCCGGCAGTTTCAGCAATCGAAACAGAACCATATCAGTTTAGTTGTGGGTCGATGGGGTAGTTGATCATTTGCGTATATTTTCCTCCCAGGTGTAACAAACTTTCCTTCCATACTTCTTCGGGATCGGTTTCAAATATCAGCCTGAGGGTTGCTGGCGCAGTAAGCCAGCTATTTTCTTTGAGTTCAGCATCGAGCTGATCTTTTTCCCAGCCGGAATAGCCCAGGAAAAACTTTATTTTTGAGTGGTCCAGTTCTCCGTTCAGCAATAACTGTTTTACTACCTCAAAATCTCCGCCCCAGAAAACCTCACCGGATACCGGATAACTTTCAGGTATCAGGTGGGGATATTGATGTATGAAATGTACTGTATCGGGTTGGACGGGGCCGCCGTAATACACTGCAACGGAAGTGCCTTCAAGGCCATTGATCAGTTCATCCAGGGTTTGTTCAAAAACCTTATTTAGCACAAAACCGAAACTGCCTTCCTCACTATGCCGGCAGATGTACACTACCGTTCTCATAAAATTAGGATCCTTGAGAAACGGGTCGGCAATGAGTAAGGTGTGCTGATCGGGTGATATCATGTTTCTAAAATAAGGAAATAACCCGTCTTCAAAAAATTGTTGCAAAGGTTGGTTCTAAAGCAGCGTTAAACTAGATTTGATGCGGGACCATATTCCTATTTTTGCCCATCGCTTTCACGAATCGCCTGTATGAAGAAAATTTTCCCCATCATCACCATACTTATATTTTTGAGTTTGTTGGGGCTGATATTTTTTCAGTTTCTCTGGCTGAAAAGTGCGAAGGAAATTAAGGAACAGCAGCTTATTGATAACATCAACCGCGCTACACATGATGCTGCAGACCGCATGATGCAGGATTCCCGGTTTCCCAATGTGCGTAATCCCAACCTGCTTTTTCCTGATCGTTTACAAAGGGAGTTTTTCAAACCATCGGTAATACAGCGATTTTCCAAAGAAGAGATCTCAAAGATCATCCGCGAATCACTTGACAGAAATAATCTGCTTAATGTTCCTTTTGAATATGCCATCACACAGAATTCTATCACGGCAGATGAAATTCAGTCTGAGAATTTTTACAAGTATTATATCGATACAGTTCACAACACCCATCATATCATTCAGCTTGTTGCCCCGGAGGGAAGCAATCTCGAAAATCTTTCACTGGAAGAATACCTCATCATTATTGTTCCCCATCAAAAAAACATCATTCTCCGCGAGATCACCTGGTTTATCCTTGGCGCCGTATTATTCACCTTAATAATAACAACCGCATTCTTCGTTACCATCAGAACATTGATCCGTCAGAAAAAACTTAGTGAGATCAAATCGGATTTCATAAACAATATGACCCATGAGTTCAAGACTCCGCTGGCAACGATCTCCCTGGCGGTAGATGCACTGAAGAATGAAAAAGTGAGTACAGATAAGGAAAAGGGGAATTATTTTATTTCGGTGATCAAGGAAGAGAACAAAAGAATGAACAAGCAGGTTGAAACCATCCTGCAGGCAGCTTTGCTCGATAAACAGGAGATACAGCTTAACCTGAAATTGTTCGATGCCCACAAAATGATCCAAACCGCAGTCCAGAATATTGAATTGCCCATCGCAGAAAAAGGAGGAAAACTGGAAATACAACTCGGCGCTGAAAAACATATGATCCTGGCCGATGAGGTCCATTTTACGAATGTGATCAATAATCTCCTGGATAACGCTGTAAAATATTCCAAAGAAAATCTGCTTATCCGTTTAACTACGTCAAACCACGGGAACCACCTGAAGATTCGCATAGAAGACAACGGGATCGGAATGAATAAAGAAACGCTATCCCGGATTTTCGAGAAATTCTATCGTGCACATACCGGAAACATCCATAATGTAAAGGGATTTGGTTTGGGATTAAGCTATGTAAAAACCATGGTTGACGCTCATAAAGGCCATATAAAAGCTGAAAGTTCGCCCGGAAAAGGCACTGTATTTATGCTCAGCTTCCCACTGAAGTCCTAAATTTGGGGCTTATTCACAGATATTCACCGTTATCAACAGGTTTTTCAACATCAGGTTTAAGGGAAATTCGTCTCAAACCCTCATCTGCAGAAGGTCAACTTCTTGTGGATAAAAAACTTTTTTAATTTTAGTGGCGTAAAGTGGTAAAATGTGTTATTTTGTGGTAATTCACAGATTCACAACACATTTTATTTCACGTAATGACCGGATTTATTGGAGAATATGAATCTACAATAGATGCTAAAGGAAGATTCCTTTTGCCTACCGGCTTTCGTAAGCAATTACCTGAACAGGAAAAGCTTTCGTTCGTGATAAACCGCGGTTTTGAAAAGTGCCTAACCCTCTATCCTAATGAAGTCTGGCAACCCATCTTTACCCGTATCAGCCAGCTAAATGAATTCAATCCCCAGGTCAGGGAATTTCGCAGGTATTTTTTGAATGGTGCTACTGCCGTAGATCTCGATACTGCAGGGCGGTTACTTCTTCCCAAAAACCTGATGGAGCATGCCGGCCTGGAAAAAGACATCGTTCTGGTGTCTGCGATCAACAAACTGGAGATATGGGACAAGATCCGCTACCAGGAGTATATCAACAATTACACAGCAGCAGGTTTCAGTGATCTGGCCAACCAGGTTATGGGAGGTAATTCATCACTGGCCCTGTTCGGATAAACAGATCAATGCAAGAAATGCCAGAAGGCGGGCACGGCTATCATGTTACAGTGCTTCTGAATGAAGCCGTTGATGCGTTGAATATCGATCCCGGAGGTGTATATGTGGACTGCACTTTTGGAGGCGGAGGTCATAGCAGGAAGATCCTTGAGAAACTGAAGAATGGAAAGTTGTACGTTTTTGATCAGGATGAAGAAGCAAAGCAAAATCTACCTGATGATGAAAGGGTTCATTTCATTCAACAGAATTTCAGGCATGTACAACGGTTCCTCCGTTTGGAAAAATTGGTGAAGGTTGATGGGATCCTTGCAGATCTGGGTGTTTCAAGTCACCAGTTCGATGAAGCAGAGCGCGGTTTCTCAACAAGATTCGAAGCTGAACTTGATATGCGGATGGACAGAAGATCTGCGTTCGATGCGGCTGAACTGATCCAGACCTATTCCGTAAAAAGGCTTCAGGAGATATTTGAAAAATTCGGTGAGGTAACCAATGCGAAAACGCTGGCACAAACGATTGCGACACAAAGAGAAATTTCTCCCATCAGAACAGTTACGCAATTCAGGAGTGCGGTGCAGGAAATCGTAAAAGGTAATCCGAATAAATATTTCGCCCAGGTTTTTCAGGCCCTCCGCATGGAAGTGAATGATGAAACGGGTGCTTTGAAAGACCTGCTTGAACAGGCAGAAGTTCTTTTAAAACCAGGTGGAAGGATAGCAGTGATCAGCTTCCACTCCATTGAAGACAGGATCGTTAAACAGTATTTCAAATACGGATCCAAAGGATTCAGCGAAGATCACACAGATCTTTTCGGAAATAAAAAAGAATCACCCTGGGAATTATGGAATAAGAAACCCATACTTCCCGGTGAGGAAGAGATGAGGATGAACCCGCGATCACGAAGCGCTAAACTCAGGGTAGCGATCAAAAAATAGAGCATGAGCGAGCCAACAGAACAGAATAATGGAAATGCAGCTTCCCGTTTCGACTGGAAGAAGAAACTTAACTACAAGTTCATTGTAGAGAACGTTCCATTTTTTCTTTTTCTTTCGTTGCTCGCGGTGATATACATATATAATGGTCACTATGCGGATAAGCTCGCCAGAAAAATTTCGACCAGCGAAAAAAACATCAAGGAACTGGAATACGAATACAAGACATTAAAAAGTGAGGTGATATTCAGAAGCAAGGCAAGTGAATTGATCAGAGCCGTGGAACCAATCGGATTAAAAGAATTAAAAACTCCGCCTGTTGAACTGGCGGACAGCAACAACATAAAATATTAAGCGAAGGCTTGGAAATAAAAAAAGACATACTCTGGCGTGTTTACCTCTGCTTCATAGGCATTGCGGTTCTGGGCCTTCTGGTCATCGGCAGGGTAGTGTATATCCAGCAGGTGCAGGGAAAATACTGGGTGGGTATGGGCGACAGCCTTCATTTAAAATATCAGCCCATAGAAGCGGAACGCGGAACGATATACAGCGAAGACGGAAGTATGCTCAGTACCTCAGTGCCGATTTTTGACATTTATGTTGATTTTATGGCCGATGGGCTCCGCGAAAAAGCTGGTGCGCGTTTCAAAGACAATGTTGATTCGCTCAGCATTGCCATGGCTGATCTTTTCCAGGATAAAACGGCGGCAGAGTACAAGAAAATTTTGCAACAGGCTTATCGTGAAAAGTTGCGGTATTTTTTATTGAAAAGAAAGATATCATTCGATCAGTTTAAAAAATTCCGTGAATTCCCATTAGTAAGGCTCGGCAGAAATAAAAGCGGGATGATCTTCGATATCCGCGACAAGCGTATCAATCCTTATGTGTTGCTGGCAAACAGAACCATCGGGTTGTCGAGAGAGGATTCAACCAAAAATGTTGGACTGGAACTTACGTATGATAGTTTGTTAAGGGGGATGACGGGACAGCGTTTGATGCGGTATTCTGCGGGTGCCTATCTGCCCGTGGAAGGTGCGGAACTCGATCCGGTGAATGGTAAAAATATTGTGTGCACGATCGATCCTTATATCCAGGATGTTACAGAAGGCGCGTTGATGAAGATGCTGGTTGATAATAATTCCACGCATGGAACGGCTATCGTGATGGAAACCGCCACAGGAAAGATCAAGGCTATCGCCAACCTGGGAAAGCAGATTGACGGTACTTATACCGAAGACCTGAACTACGGAATAGGAAAGCGAACCGAACCAGGATCTATTTTTAAACTCGCCACGCTGATCTCTCTTCTTGAAGACAAATATGTTGATACTTCAAGCATTGTTGATGTGGAAGGTGGTGCAAAATATTTTTACGGATTAAGAATTAAAGACTCGCATCTGGGTGCGCATAACATGACGGTGAAAGACGCTTTTCTGCGCAGCTCTAATGTGGCTTTCGCAAAACTGGCAGATCAGTATTATCACAATCAACCTGAGAAGTTCACCGATCACCTCCATGCCCTTAAACTTGATACCCTGACGGGAGTTGATATCGTAGCCAGTTCAGGTAAACCGGTTTTTTACAAACCCAAAAGTAAATACTGGCATGCTACATCGATTCCTTATATGGCTCATGGATATGGTCAGCTCGTAACGCCCATCAACATGTTAACGCTATATAATGCCGTTGCAAATAAAGGTAAAATGATGAGGCCTTACCTCGTGAGCGCCGTTGAAGATTATGGTGTAACGGTGGAGAAGATAGAACCGCAGGTGCTGGTTGAGAAAATCTGCTCCGATGAAACGCTTGCACAGGTGAAAAGCTGTCTTAAAGCCGTTGTAGACAGTGTGCATGGAACAGCACATAAGGTTTGTTTCGATACACTATATTCTATTTCAGGTAAAACAGGTACGGCCGTTAGTGCACTGAATAATAAAGGATACAATAAGGGTAATAAAATATACCAGGCATCTTTTATGGGATATTTCCCCAGTGAAGATCCAAAATTTACAATAGGCGTTGTAATTCAAAACAGCAATGAATCGCGGCTGGTTTACGGCGCTGATGTTTCCGGCCGTGTATTCAAAGAAATTTCCGACAGATTATATAACCGTTTTCTTAGTAAAAACAGATTCGCCAATAATCTGATGCAGGATACGGTGATGTATGATTATTATGGACGTGCCAATGAAATGACCTCAATCTTCAGGTACCTGGATATGACTTCAATAGATTCTGCTTCGGATGGTTACTGGAGAAATCTTCAGGTTTCCGGACGCACAGCAATCATGAAAGCTCCCGTTCCACCTGCTAACGGAAGCATACCAAACGTAATCGGCATGGGTTTGAAAGATGCGATCTATATGTTGGAAAACCTCGGCCTGGTTGCATCTGTCTCCGGCAGGGGAAAAGTTATTAATCAAAGTCTGGCAGCAGGCACACCCTATAAGAAAGGACAGCATATTATGCTTGTACTAAACTGATGAAGGCATTAAAAGACATATTATACAAGGTGAAGATCAGGTCGGCCATTGGCGACATGAACAGGCCTGTGCATGCACTTCAAATAGATTCACGGAAACTGAGCAAAGGGGATTGCTTTATTGCCATCACCGGCTCAACCGCAAACGGACATGATTATATAGATACAGCAATATTAAACGGTGCCTCTTCCATCATATGCGAAAAGCTTCCTGCTGCGCTTTTGGATCATGTGACCTATGTGGAAGTCAATGACAGTGCGGAAGCCGCGGGTTTGATGAGTCACCAGTTTAATGGTGAGGTTACAAATAAAATAAAACTCGTGGGTGTTACCGGCACGAACGGAAAAACCACGGTGGCAACTTTATTATATAATCTGTTCACAGGGCTGGGCTACACCTGCGGGCTGATCAGCACGGTAAATATCCGTATCGGGGAGCAGGTGAAAGATGCAACCCATACCACACCTGATGCTGTTTCACTGAACGCCTTGCTGAAAGATATGGCAGACCAGTGTTGTTCGCATGTTTTCATGGAGTGCAGCAGCCACGCCATCGACCAGAAACGAATTGCAGGATTAAACTTTACAGGGGCACTGTTTACAAATATTACACACGACCATCTCGATTATCACAAAACTTTTGATGAGTATATACGCGTAAAAAAATCCTGGTTCGATCAGTTGCCTTCATCATCTTTTGCAATCAGTAATGCAGACGACAGAAGGGGCGCGGTGATGTTGCAGAACACATCAGCGAAAAAATATTTCTATAGCCTGAGGACAGCCGCTGAGTTCAAGGGCAGAATACTGGACAACAGTTTGTCTGGCCTGCACATGCTCGTGAACGATGTTGAAGTGCATTTCAAACTGATAGGAGAATTTAATGCGTATAACCTGCTTGCCGTTTTTGGCGCAGCCATTTGTCTTGGTGAAAAAAAGAATGAGGTACTTGAAACATTAAGTGCCTTACAGGGCGCAGAAGGAAGATTCGATTATCTCGTAAGTGAGCGCCAGCGGGTGATCGGTATTGTTGATTACGCGCACACGCCTGATGCTTTATTAAATGTTCTGGCCACAATAAATAAACTCAAAACAGGTAAAGAAAGAGTGATCACCGTTGTGGGTTGCGGTGGAAACAGGGATAAAGCAAAAAGGCCTCTGATGGCTGAAGTGGCCTGCGAACACAGCGATAAGGTAATTCTAACCTCCGATAACCCGAGGAATGAGGAACCTGAAGATATCCTGAAAGATATGGAAGCGGGAGTTAGTGTGGTGGCCAGAAGAAAAACGATCAGTATCACCGACAGAAGAGAAGCGATTAAGACGGCTGTAAACCTGAGCCAGGATGAAGATATTCTGCTGGTAGCGGGAAAAGGTCATGAGAAATATCAGGAGATCAAAGGTGTGAAGTATGATTTTGATGATAAGAAGGTGCTGAAGGAAATGTTCAGCCTGCTTGAAAAATAAATTTTAAAAATTAAGACCCGGATAAATGTTGTATCACTTTTTTGAATGGTTGATGAAACAGGGAATAAGATTCCCGGGAAGCGGCCTGCTTCAGTTCATCTCGTTCAGGGTGATCCTCGCGCTGGTATTTTCTCTGGTTATTACAACTGTTTTCGGTAAGAAACTGATCAGGATCCTTCAACGCAGGCAACTGGGTGAAACGGTCCGTGATCTTGGTCTTGCAGGCGAGCAACAGAAGAAAGGAACGCCAACAATGGGGGGTATCATTATCATTC
>JAEWDG010000327.1 GCA_023390215.1 Bacteroidota bacterium
GTCCTGCCGATATTGTGGAAGAAGTGAAGAAAAGTGGTCTGAGAGGACGTGGCGGAGCAGGATTTCCTACGGGAATGAAATGGAGTTTTCTTGCGAAACCTGAAGGCATTCCACGTTACCTTGTTGTGAATGCCGATGAAAGTGAACCGGGTACATTCAAAGACCGCTATTTGATGGAATTCATTCCGCATTATTTGATCGAGGGAATGATCGTTTCATCATATGCATTGGGCAGTAATTCAAGTTATATCTATATCCGGGGGGAATATGCCTGGATTGCAGATATCCTTGAAGAAGCGATCGCTGAAGCACGAAAAAATGGGTTCCTCGGAAAAAATATTTTGGGTAAAGGATTCGATTGCGAGATTTATGTTCACCGGGGAGCCGGCGCATACATCTGTGGTGAAGAAACGGCGCTCATTGAAAGCCTGGAAGGCAAAAGAGGAAACCCGCGGATTAAACCTCCATTCCCCGCGGTGCAGGGTGTATGGAATTGTCCAACGGTTGTAAATAATGTTGAAACCATCGCGGCAGTTGTTCCGATTATAAACGATGGAGGAGAGGCGTACGCGAAAATTGGTATAGGTAAAAGTACCGGAACCAAATTGATAAGCGCCTGCGGTAATTTGAACAAACCTGGCGTATATGAGATCGATATGACGATCTCTGTTGAAGAATTTATTTTCAGTGACGAATATTGCGGAGGAATTCCGAATGGAAAAAAACTGAAAGCCTGTATTCCGGGTGGATCTTCGGTTCCGATTCTTCCTGCCAATCTTTTACTCACTACAGCTAAGGGAGAAAAACGCCTGATGAATTATGAGAGTTTAGGGGATGGAGGTTTTGCGACGGGAACCATGATGGGTTCGGGTGGATTCATCGTGCTGGATGAAGATCAGTGTGTGGTGAAACATACCTATACATTAGCGCGGTTTTATCGCCATGAAAGCTGTGGTCAGTGTTCTCCATGCCGCGAGGGAACAGGCTGGATGGAAAAATTATTGAAAAAGATCGATGAAGGAAGAGGGGAGATGAGTGATATCGATTTGCTTTGGGATATTCAGCGCAGGATTGAAGGGAATACGATTTGTCCGCTGGGTGATGCGGCTGCATGGCCGGTTGCGGCTGCTATCCGTCATTTCCGTGATGAATTCGAATGGCATGTAAAAAACCCTGAAAAATGCAGGACAGAAAATTATGGATTAGCTCACTATGCTGATCCGATTCACGTGCCGGAAGCTGTATGATCCCGCAAAGAAGCAAAGAATTTAAGACGCAGAGAAATGACGGAAAATGAAATTTCTAAACTAGTTGTCGATTTGTGTTTTAAAATTCATTCGAAGTATGGCCCGGGTTTATTTGAATCCGTTTATGAAGAAATATTTAATTATGAGTGGAGTAAAAACGGTGTTCAATTTAAGAGGCAGCAAGCAATTCCATTGATTCATGAAGCAATTAAAATGGAAGTAGGATTCAGGGCAGATTTTGTGATTGAAGATAAAGTGATAATTGAGTTTAAATCAATTGAAGCATTGGCAAATGTTCAATTTAAACAAGTTCAGACTTATTTGAAACTGACAAATATGAAATTGGGATTACTGGTAAATTTCAATGTCCCATTGATTAAGAATGGAATACATAGAATAGTAAATAACCTTTAAACTTTGCGTCTTTCTTGCTTTGCAACTTGGCGTGAAATCAACATATGTCTGAAGAAATAAAAAAAGACCCGCCTGCACATTTTAAAGTGACCATCGACAATATAACTATCGAGGTTGCGCCAGGTACAACGATACTAAATGCCGCAAGGCAGATCGGAGGCGATGTAACGCCACCTGCCATGTGCTATTACAGCAAACTGCAGGGAAGCGGAGGTAAATGCCGCACCTGCCTCGTTGAGGTAGCAGCGGGTTCAACAGCAGATCCCCGGCCTATGCCCAAACTGGTTGCCAGTTGCAGAACCACAGTGATGGATGGAATGGTGGTGAAAAACATCACCAGCGAAAAAGTATTAGATGCGAGAAACGGCGTGGTTGAATTTTTGTTGATTAATCATCCCCTCGACTGCCCCATATGCGACCAGGCCGGCGAATGTCATCTTCAGGACCTGAGCTATGAACACGGTACAGAAGGCACCCGTTACCAATTTGCCAGAAGAACTTTTGTAAGAGAAGACATCGGGCCATATATCCAGTTGCATATGACCAGATGTATTCTTTGTTATCGATGCACCTATGTAGCTGACCAGATCACAGACAAACGCGTGCATGGGATACTCGACCGTGGTGACCATGCGGCGATCTCCACATATATTTCAAAAGCCATCACCAACGACTTCAGCGGGAATATGATCGATGTTTGTCCCGTTGGTGCGCTTACCGATAAAACATTTCGTTTTAAAAACAGGGTTTGGTTTACAAAACCTGTAGATGCACACCGTAATTGTGAAAATCCAAAATGCTGCGGTAAAGTTACCTTATGGATGAGGGGCGATGAAGTTTTCCGTATTACATCAAGAAAAGATCAGTGGGGTGAAGTGCAAAGTTTTGACGGAAAACCAGGCTGGATTTGCAATACCTGCAGATTTGAGAAAAAGAACACTTCCGACTGGACCATAGAAGGTTTGACAACCATCAGCCGGCATTCAGTTATTGGAGCGAACAAATACAGGGTGTTGGATAAACCGGCGGAAACTATTGAAAGAGTGATGAAAGGAGTGAAACCAAAATTATTGATGGACATACATTCGGTAAGTGAGGTGAACAATCCTGAGATCGAATTAAGCAAGATCAATGGCCCTGCTCACGCACCGGATTTCAAAAATGCAACGCATCATGATAAACCTTATGATGAAACGCTGCAATGGGGACATGAATCGAACAAGGAAGTAAAAGATTAACCGTAAAAGCCGAAAGTTTGAACTACGCATTAATGGCCCTCACTACGGCCCTGATTTTAGAAAAACTCATCCTGATCGTGGTGGTTGTGTTTGCCTCCCTGGGCATCGCCATGTACACCACGTTTGCAGAACGTAAAGTGGCAGCTATTCTCCAGGACCGCAGGGGACCAAACCGTGCGGGACCTTTTGGCATACTGCAACCTATGGCTGACGGATTGAAACTGTTTTTTAAAGAAGAGATCATCCCGAATTTCTCCAGCAAAGCTTTGTTTGTGATGGGGCCTTGTCTTGCAATGCTTACGGCCATCATGACCAGCGCTGTAATTCCCTGGGGAAAAGAAATTGAAGTTTTTGGAAGGACAGTAAGCCTGCAGATCGCGGATGTAAATATTGGAATACTGTATGTTTTCGGTGTGGTGAGCCTTGGCGTATACGGGATCATGATCGGTTCCTGGGCGAGCAATAATAAATTTTCACTCCTGGGGGGATTGCGTGCAGCATCGCAGATCATCAGTTATGAACTGGCAATGGGCATCTCGCTGATCGCTTTGCTAATGGTAACGGGTACGCTGAGTCTGAACGAAATGGTGGTAAAACAACAGACAGGAAGCTGGTGGAATGTTGTTTACAAGCCTTTAGGCTTTCTCATATTTTTGATCTGTGCGTTTGCAGAATGTAATCGGACTCCTTTCGATCTTCCTGAAGCGGAAAATGAATTGATCGGCGGTTACCATACCGAGTATTCATCAATGAAGCTGGGTTTCTATTTGTTTGCTGAGTACATCAACATGTTTATCAGCTCTGTGGTCATGGCTACCCTTTTCTTTGGGGGATATGATATGCCTTTTGTAGACGAGTCTTCACTGGCGCCAAATATCGCTGCAATCGTTGGTATCGTTGCTTTGATGGCGAAAGTGATCGGCTTCATTTTTCTTTTCATGTGGGTGCGCTGGACTATTCCGCGCTTCCGTTATGACCAGTTGATGCACCTGGGATGGAGGATTTTAATTCCGCTTGCCTTATTTAATATGCTGGCAACCGGAGCCGCGATTCTTTATTTCCATAAATAACCTATTTGAGAAACACTATTTTTGCAAACCATTTTTAAATGCAGGCACTAACAAACAGAGCGAAACAAGTAAGCAGGAGCCCGATGAGCTTCTGGGAGAAACTCTATCTACCTGCTATCTTCAAAGGGATGATGATCACTTTTGGTCACATATTTAAGAAAAAGCCAACCATCAAC
>JAEWDG010000329.1 GCA_023390215.1 Bacteroidota bacterium
TGGCAGCATCCTGTTTCTGATATCGGTAAAGAACTTAAAGCGAATTTTGATTCAAAATCGGCTAATCTCTGGACGATCTTTCTCCTTGGTTTTTTTGGCGGCCTGATCGCATTACTTACGCCTTGCGTTTTCCCCATGATCCCGCTCACGGTTTCATTTTTTACCAAAAGGGCATTATCCAGAAAACAGGGTGTTCGCAATGCTTTTCTTTATGGGTTCTTCATTTTTTTGATCTATATATTACTAAGTGTTCCCTTTCATTTTATTGATAAACTGGATCCGGAAATACTGAATAATATTTCTACCAATGTTATTCTAAACCTCATCTTCTTTGCAATCTTCATCATATTCGCGTTATCATTTTTTGGTCTTTATGAAATTGGGTTACCCTCTTCGTTTTCCAATAAAGCAGATAGCAAGGCGAATTCGGGAAAAGTACTTGGCATCTTTTTCATGGCGCTCACACTAGCCATTGTTTCGTTCTCGTGCACAGGTCCGATCCTGGGCTCATTACTTGCCGGATCATTAACGGCCGATGGTGGTGCATGGCAGCTTACGGCGGGAATGGGTGGTTTTGGTATCGCCCTTGCGCTTCCATTCGCATTGTTTGCGCTTTTCCCCCATTGGCTGCAATCGCTTCCCAAATCAGGAGGATGGCTCACCACTGTGAAAATTGTTTTAGGTTTTGCGGAGCTGGCCCTGGCTTTAAAATTTCTTTCAAATGCTGACATGGTGTCCCACTGGGGATTGCTTAAGCGTGAAGTGTTTATCGCGATCTGGATCATCATCGGCATACTGCTGTCACTCTATCTTTTTGGCAATATTCGTTTCAAACACGAAGGACCGGTAACAAAGATTGGAATTGCAAGAAAGATCTTCGGCGTGTTGGTTGCAGCTTTTACGATTTATCTGTTACCTGGTATAACCGATACAAAGGCCGCGAATTTGAAATTGATCAGCGGATTTCCACCTCCGTTATACTACAGCGTATACGCGCGGGATTCCGAATGTATCATGGGGCTGAACTGTACCCATGATTATGACGAAGGACTTGAACTCGCACGAAAACTGAACAAACCAGTTTTGCTCGATTTCACCGGTTATGCCTGTGTGAATTGCAGGCGCATGGAGGAAAAAGTTTGGACGGATGACCAGGTGTATAAAATCATGAAAGATTCTTTTATTGTCGTTTCACTATATGTTGATGATAAAAAGAAGCTGCCTGTATCAAAACAATTTACCTACACATTTGCGGACGGCAGCACAAAAGAAATTGTAACGGTTGGCGATAAATGGGCCACTTTTGAAACGGAAAATTTTCAGAATAATGCGCAGCCTTTGTATGCCGTGATTGATACAAGTGAAAGGCTGTTAACCTTCCCTGCACCTTATACGCCTGATGTGAAAACCTACCTTGAATGGTTGAAAGGCGGGCTTGAAGTATTTAGTAAAAAATAAGGTCGGGAAGCGCAGACTTGTATTAAACAGAAAGAAGGATAATTTTAATTTTACGTACGCATCAAAATCCTTTCAATAAAGAAAGGGAATTTTCATGATCGCGGGATTGATTAAAAAAATAAGTCCCGCATTGCTGCAGGACTTTATGCTTTGGGGGTTAAAGCTATTAAAGAGCGATCTGTTTTTCAGTCATCATTTTACGAAGGTTGATCAGTCCATAACGCATTCTTCCTAATGCAGTATTGATGCTGCAGTTGGTAAGCGCGGAAATTTCTTTGAAAGAAAGGTCTGCATAATGACGAAGGATAATCACTTCCCGTTGGTCTTCAGGAAGCATGTCGATCATTTTACGAACCCTGTCGTGACTTTGATCGGCCATCATGCGATGATCCGCTCCGGGTTCAGAAAAGTTTAATACTTCGAAGATATCACGGTCATCACTGGTTTTGATGCTCGGACTTCTTTTCACTTTTCGGAAATGATCCACACATAAGTTGTGCGCGATACGCATTGCCCAGGGAAGGAATTTGCCTTCATCTGTATAGCGGCCACCTTTTAATGTGTCAATAATTCTGATGAATACATCCTGGAAGATGTCTTCGGCAAGATATTTGTCCTTTACGAGCAAATAAATTGAGGTGTAGATCTTGTCCTTATAACGGACGATCAGGGTTTCGAGGGCTTGTGCATCTCCTTCCATGTACAAATGAATGAGTTGTTGGTCTGTGAGGTTGTTAAGGCATTTCATAAACTTCTACGAGTTTTTGTGGTTTAGGACTTAAAATTTTGTTAGAACCAACAAGGGAGGAGTGTGCGTAGAAGTCTGAGTGCAGAGCTTTAACGGTTTTCCATCTCATTGGATATTGGAGATTCGAAAGTAGAACGCCGGAACACTAAAGCAAAATTTTATAACATATTTTTTCGCGGAAATATGAAAATCGGGTACTTGTTCTCAAAACGTTTCGTAAAACTACGTGTGCATTTTTCTAAGCACTCTTGAAAACAATCGTAATACCCCGATTTTCAGGTAGTTTTGTAATGAATTATGGCCACTAAAGCAGGTCCCCGACCCCAAAAAAAATCCCCTGAAGCAGTAATTGATGGTATTCTCATTAAAGGAGCCCGTGTACACAATCTTAAAGATGTAACGGTAACGATACCACGAAATAAACTCATCGTTGTAACCGGCGTTTCGGGATCTGGAAAATCTTCTCTCACAATTGATACGTTATTCGCAGAAGGCCAGCGCAGGTATGCAGAAAGCTTAAGCGCTTATGCACGCCAGTTTATGCAACGTATGAATAAACCGGACGTGGATTACATAAAAGGTTTATGCCCTGCCATTGCCATCGAACAAAAAGTGATCACCCGCACGCCACGAAGTACGGTTGGCAGCATGACAGAAATTTATGATTACCTGCGCCTGCTGTTTGCAAGGGTAGGTAAAACGATTTCTCCCGTAAGTGGCCGGGAGGTTAAAAAAGATGATGTGGGAGATGTGGTCCGTGCAATTGATGAATTGAAAAGCGGCGATAAAGTTTTACTGATCGTTCCCATGCCGTCACATCGAAACCGTGATGTAAAAGAGGAACTCAAAATTCTGTTGCAAAAAGGATTCTCCAGATTGTATAGAAACAACGAGATTTTCAGGATTGATGACCTCCTGGAGATGGAAGCACCTGACGCTTATTTAAATCAGGTGGCAGGTGACCCGGGTGCCAGAACCTATATACTTGTAGATCGCCTGCTGAAAAAAGATTTCGATGAAGATGATAAGCATCGGATCGCAGATTCGGTTACGACTGCTTTTTACGAGGGCGAGGGGGAAATGATGCTTGAGATCAACGGGAAAAACCTTCTGCATTTCAGCAACAAGTTTGAATTGGATGGTATCCGATTTGAAGAACCTGTTCCCAATCTTTTTTCTTTCAATAATCCTTATGGTGCGTGCCCTACCTGTGAAGGGTTTTCACAGGTGCTCGGGTTAGACGCTGACCTCATCATCCCTGATAAACGACTGAGCGTTTATGAAGGTGCTGTCGCTCCATGGAAGGGCGAAAAACTTGGTTTATGGAAAGAGGCTTTTGTTCGCGCTGCAAAGAAGTTCGATTTTCCGGTTCATAAACCCGTCATGGATCTGAATGCAGTGCAACTCGAAGCATTGTGGAAAGGAAATCAGTATGTAAACGGTATTGATGATTTTTTCAGAGAGGTAGAACAAAACCTCTATAAAGTTCAGTACAGGGTTTTATTAAGCCGTTACCGCGGAAGAACCATATGTCCGGATTGTCATGGTTATCGTTTAAGAAAGGAGGCGTTATATGTAAAGATAAAAGGCAAACATATCGGTGAGCTTTGTGAGTTGCCGGTATCTGACCTCCAATCCTGGTTTGATGATTTGAAATTGAGCGCTTTTGATGAGAAAGTGGCCAAACGAATACTTATTGAAATTCACCATCGCATCAAAACACTGATCGATGTGGGATTGGGATATCTCACACTCAATCGTCTCGCGAATTCCTTAAGTGGTGGAGAAAGCCAGCGCATCCAGTTAACGCGAAGCCTTGGAAGTAACCTCACTAATTCGCTGTATATCCTGGATGAACCTTCCATCGGCTTGCACAGCAGAGACACGGAAAAACTTATACGGGTGTTAAAAGAACTGCGCGACCTGGGAAACACCGTAGTGGTAGTTGAACACGATGAACTGATGATGCGTGAAGCCGATTATATTATCGATATGGGGCCCCTGGCCAGTCATCTTGGTGGAGAAGTGGTGGCAACGGGTAATTATGAGGAGATCGTTTCAAATCCCCAAAGTCTTACAGGAAAATATTTGTCAGGAGTTCTGAGTATAGATCCTCCCGCTAAACTCAGAAAATGGAACCGTTCAATAAAACTGGAAGGTGCAAGGCAAAATAACCTGAAGGATATCACGGTCGAATTTCCACTGCAGGTACTCTGTGCCGTTAGTGGGGTAAGCGGCAGCGGAAAAACAACGCTGGTGAAACAAATTTTGTATCCTGCATTACGAAAAATAAAAGAGGAGGGTGTTGCTGAGAAGCCGGGTTTGTTCCGTAAACTTTCCGGCGACCTGGATATGATAGACAGAATCGAACTTGTGGATCAAAATCCCATTGGTAAATCCAGCCGGAGTAACCCGGTAACTTACATAAAAGTTTACGACGATATACGTGATCTTTTTTCTTCGCAGCCTTTAAGCAAGATGCGCGGTTTTCAACCCAAACATTTTTCGTTCAACGTAGATGGTGGCCGTTGCGATACCTGCAAAGGCGAGGGTGAACAAATCGTAGAGATGCAATTCCTGGCTGATGTTCACCTCTTATGTGAATCCTGTAAGGGTAAGAAATTCAAAGATGAGATCCTTGAAATTCATTACCAGGAGAAAAATGTGTATGAGGTCCTCGAAATGAGTGTGGACGAGGCGATCAGTTTTTTTGCCGCAGACAAAAAGCACGGCGCCGATATCGCCAGGAAACTTCAGCCTTTAAGCGATGTAGGCCTTGGATATATAAAGCTCGGTCAGTCATCAAATACATTGAGTGGTGGAGAAGCACAACGCGTAAAGCTTGCTTCTTTCCTGGGCAAAGGAAAAGGGCAGGGTCATATTCTTTTCATCTTCGATGAACCAACAACCGGCCTCCATTTTCACGATATTAAAAAATTGCTCGCTTCTTTTAACGCATTGGTAGACCAGGGCCATTCGATAATTGTGATCGAACATAATACAGATGTATTGAAATCCTGCGACTGGATCATTGATCTGGGCCCTGAAGCCGGTGCAGAGGGCGGTAACCTGGTGTTCGAAGGAAAACCGGCGGATCTTAAAAAAATGAAACAGAGTTATACGGCTAAATTCCTCTAGCGTAATCTGTCGCTGGAACGAACTAATTTAATATCGTTGCTGATTCCTCTTATCGCGAAGAACAGGAAGAATATGACGAGCCCCGGCAACAACGCGGTTAGCGCAAGTGTTCCGGATTTATATTTACTGAATTCCAGATAATAAAGTGCGAGTACAATGATCTCCAGGAAAATTCCGGCAACAGCCATCCTGATTTGAATTTTTCTTTGTTTGAAGAAAAATATGGTCAGTAAGGCGAGTAGGCCTACCGCCACCGTAAGAATAAGAATTGGGTAGGTATCTACGGCTTTTAAAATATGTGGCTGGCCTTCAGCATTTACTCCGGAATAAAAAGGCATACCCAGGCTGAGAAATGAACAGGCAGAAGCGAGCGCAAGCCAGAGGGTCTGAATTCTTTGAATCATAATGAAATTTTTAGGCAATTGCCAGTGAATCTTTTTTCAGTTCAGGATAAAGAGGGAATTGTTTCATAAAAGATTTTACTTCATCCCTCACAGCATTGATCGTCTGCTCATCATCAATATTCATCAGCACACGATCGATCATTTCCACGATGGTCTCCATGTCCTGCTCTTTCAGGCCCCTTGACGTAACAGCCGGAACACCTACGCGGATTCCGCTGGTGACGAATGGACTTTTATCATCAAAAGGAACCGCGTTCTTATTAAGGGTAATATGGGCCCTGTCTAAAGTTTCCTGTGCTTTTTTTCCGGTGATATTTTTATTACGCAGATCAATTAACATAAGGTGATTATCAGTGCCTCCACTGATGATCTGGTATCCCCGGTTTACAAATGCTTTGGCCATCGCCTGCGCATTCTTCTGTACCTGCTTTACATATTCAGTATATTCATCCGTAAGGATCTCACCGAAAGCCACGGCTTTAGCAGCGATCACATGTTCCAGGGGACCGCCCTGTGTGCCGGGGAATACGGCCATATCAATCACATGGCTCATCATACGCAGGTTTCCTTTAGGATCTTTCAAACCAAAAGGATTTTCAAAATCTTTTTTCATCAGGATGATGCCGCCCCTTGGGCCGCGCAACGTTTTATGCGTTGTGCTGGTAACAAAATGACAATGTTCGAAAGGAGAACGCAATAATCCTTTGGCAATTAAACCTGCAGGGTGAGCCATATCGCACATCACAAAGGCTCCGGTCTCCTCAGCAACTTTCCTGATACGCGGATAATCAATATCACGGCTATATGCCGATGCGCCGCAAATGATCAGTTGAGGTTTGTGTTCGCGCGCCTGCTGTTCAAGCATTTCGTAATCGATCAGTCCTGTCTCCTTTTTTACACCATAAAAAAATGGCTGGTATAATTTCCCTGAGAAATTCACAGGTGAACCATGTGTAAGATGTCCGCCCATACTAAGGTCCAAACCAAGTATCTTATCGCCGGGTTTCAGGATCGCCGACATCAACGCCGCGTTGGCCTGAGCTCCACTGTGTGGTTGAACGTTTGCATATTCACAATTGAAAATTTCTTTTAACCTGTCGATTGCCAGTTGCTCTACCTGATCAACGACTTCGCATCCACCATAATATCTGCGGCCGGGATATCCTTCCGCATATTTATTCGTAAGGCAACTGCCCATGGCCTGCATTACCTGGAGACTCGTAAAATTTTCACTGGCGATCAGTTCTATGCCCTCCCGCTGCCGCTCCAATTCTTTTTCAATAAGTTCGAATACAAGATTATCCCTTTGCATATCAGGTAGTTTTGCGCAAAGATACGCAGGGGTATGAAAGCAATTAAAGAATACCTAAAGCCCCTGCTAATGTGTTCGTTTTACACAAAATTCACTACTTTCATCCCTCAGGGTTTCAGTTAATAAAACCAAAAGGCAGAGGCCAGTTATTAATGAAGGCAATAATTCCGGTTGCAGGTGTTGGTACAAAACTGCGACCACATACATATACGCAACCTAAAGCACTTATTCCGCTTGCCGGAAAAACCATTCTCAGCATTACTATCGATCAGTTGCGCGAGGCGGGGATAAATGATTTTATATTTATCATCGGTTACCTCGGTGAAAAGATCCAGGATTACGTGAGTACGCATTACCCGGAAATCAATTCTCATTTTGTTACACAAAACGAAAGGCTGGGTACAGGTCATGCCATTGAACTTACAAGAAGCATTGTTGGCGATGACCAGGTATTGATCATATTGGGTGATACCATCGCCGAGTATAATGTGTCTGAAGTGGTAGATAGTGAATATTCCATGCTGGGAATCAAAAAAGTGGATGACCCCAGGAATTTCGGTGTGGCGGAGATCGACGATGAAGGATCGGTTAGCCGTGTGGTGGAAAAGCCGGCCATACCTAAAAGTAATATGGCCCTGGTTGGAATATATAAGATCAGGGAAACCGATATCATGTTTTCCTGCATCGAAAAAATTTCAGGAGCCAAGATCAACTACGAAGAGTTCAGCCTTACCGAAGCGCTGGATTGCATGATACAGAATGGGGTTGTATTCAAATCGTTTAAAGTTGCCAACTGGTTCGATTGCGGTAAAAAAGAAAGTCTTTTACAATCGAATGCCATTCTGCTCAAAAAGTTCGGCGTCAACATTGCTGAGCCAAACGATTTCGAAAATACCATTATTGTACCGCCGGTAAGCATTGGTGAAAATTGTAAGATCAAAAATTCCGTGATCGGGCCCAACGTCGCAATTGGCGAACATTCAACGATCAACCGGGTAATTATACGTGATTCAATTATCGGAGCTTATAGTAATTTGCTGGAGATCGTGTTAAATCAATCGCTGATAGGCAGTGATGCAGACGTGAAAGGAGTGAGCAGAAACCTGAATATTGGTGATAATACAGCGATCGATCTGGGCGGTAGTCCAAAATAGAACGGCTTAATGAGTAAACGTTACGAGCGGATAACCCAACTTTTTAATATTGAAGTTCCCATCATACAGGCGGGAATGATATGGGCCAGTGGCTGGCGCCTGGCAAGTGCAGTGAGTAATGCAGGCGGCCTGGGAATCCTGGGTGCAGGGAGTATGTACCCTGAGGTGCTGAAAGATCATATCCGGAAATGTAAACAGGCAACCAGCAAACCTTTTGCTGTTAATCTGCCCCTTCTTTATCCCGATATCGATCAGCATATTCAAACGATCATAGAAGAAAAAATCCCTATTGTCTTTAGTTCAGCGGGCAATCCCAAAACCCATACTTCACGCCTGAAGGCAGAAGGAATCAAAGTTGTGCATGTGGTTTCCAGCAGCAAATTCGCGAAAAAGGCGGAGGAAGCAGGCTGTGATGCGGTTGTGGCTGAAGGATTTGAAGCCGGCGGCCATAACGGGAGAGAAGAAACCACTACAATGGTGTTGATTCCGGCAGTTTGCGATGCGGTACATATTCCGGTGATCGCAGCGGGTGGAATTGCAACGGGACGGCAGGCCTATGCGGCGATGGTATTGGGCGCTCACGCCGTTCAACTGGGAAGCCGTTTCCTTGCCTCGCCCGAAGCTTCCAGTCATCTATCTTTTAAAGAGGCAGTGATTAATGCCGGAGAAGGGGCAACCGAACTCTCGCTTAAAAAATTAACACCCGTGCGCCTTCTGAAAAACAGATTTTATGAACAGGTAAAAGCAGCAGAAATGCATGGCGCCTCTGAAATTGAACTGGCAGCCATCCTGGGCCGCGGACGTGCGAAAAAAGGGATGTTTGAGGGGGACATGGAGGAAGGAGAGTTGGAGGTAGGACAGGTTTGCGCACTGATACATCAGATCAAACCTGCATCGGAAATTGTTTCGGAGATATGGGAAGAGTGCAAAATGCTTGCCCACAAGGGCTTTGATTAATATATTATATTTGCCGCTGTTTAAATTTTTGATTCAACCCCACTGCAGATGGTATCATCTTCGAGGCTTATTTTGAAATCCGCGATCGCTTTCCTGTTATGTCTGGCCGCATTCTCCGCTGAATGTCAGCCACCGGTCATTCAGAACCCGGCGGAACTGCTTCCCAATTCTATCGATCCCAAAACATTAACGCAGTCGCAGCTTTCTTCACTGCTCAGCGATAAGAATAAAGAAAACACAGGGAAGGATAAGAATGCTGAATTGTCTAAATCGGCTAAACTTGAAAAAGACAGCCTGATAAAAGATAATGTAAAGGCAGATCAGGTGAGCAAGCGCAGCGAAACCTATGGTGCCAATGTGTTTGCCACTGCCGCTGTAACGGATCTCTCTGAACTGTCGACCCCACCCCTGGATTACCCAATAGGCGTCGGCGATCATATTATTGTCTCCCTTTGGGGCGCAGCTGAATTCCAGGAAAGTTACCTCGTAGCCCGCGATGGTTCTATTTTTCCTCAGGGGCTGGGGAAGATTCAGGTGCAGGGATTGACCTTCGATAATGTGCGGTCGATGGTATATTCAAGATTCAAAAGTGTAGTACCGGAAGGCACTAATATTTCTGTTTCTCTCGGGCAGCCCCGCACCATCAATGTAAATGTGGTGGGTGAAGTGAATGATCCCGGGCCAATAACCGTGTCGGCTTTTTCCAATGTATTTAATGTGATTGCGAAGTCGGGGGGCGTTACGGAATATGGAAATCTGCGTTCTATAC
>JAEWDG010000022.1 GCA_023390215.1 Bacteroidota bacterium
GCACTATCCCAGGCCTGGAGCTTATGTTCGTAAAATCCATCGAATCTTCCCGCAGCTACCCAGCAGAGATCAATCGCCGCACTACCTAACCTGCGAACAGGCACACCCTTGCGTATCAGCTTTTCAAAAACCTGCACAGGTCCGTTGGCTGAATCAAGATAGGTATACGGAAATCCGGTTACGAGGCAGCTTTTTATCACCGCCGTTTTTTCGGAAACTTTAATTTGTTTTTCGTTAAGAAAAGCGCCTTTGCCTTTTTCAGCAAAGAAAAATTCATTCATAAAAGGATTGTATACCGCACCCATGATCATCCTTCCATTTTTCTCGATCCCGATGCTGATGCAACAAAGCGGAATACCATTGGCAAAATTCACGGTACCATCTATAGGATCAATGATCCATTTCGTATCGCTTTCAGAGCTTAACGCTCCCGTTTCTTCACTGAGTATAAAATGATCGGGAAACGCGGACCTGATCACTTCAATGATCGCTTTTTCTGAAGCATGATCAGCCTCAGTTACCAGGTTGTTCACCCCTTCTTTGTTGGTTATCACAAAGCTGCCGTTAAAAAAATGCTTTAGCTGTTCAGCGCCTGCTTCTATTGCATTGATCAGGGTTGTTTTTAGCATGGCGCAAAGATACCCTGAATTGCACAAAAGCTGTGTCAATATTGCGCTTTAGCCGCTCTTCATTTTGTGCTGTCGGCTAAAAGCCCGTATTTCGTGCAAAATTCTCTGGGGTTGGATCTTTCGGTAATCATCGTCAATTATAACGTTCGGTATTTCCTGGAACAATGTCTGCATTCTGTTCTGAAGGCTTCCGCAAATCTTGATGTTGAAATACTGGTAATAGATAACAATTCGCAGGACGGAAGCAGGGAATATCTACCCCAGCGATTTCCCGGCGTTTCTTTTATATGGCAAACATCAAACCTTGGATTTGCAAAGGCAAATAATATTGCAATGCGTCAAACCACCGGTGAATATGTTTTGTTCCTGAATCCTGACACCATCGTACCTGAAGATTGTTTCGAACAGTCTCTGGCGTTTATGCGTAGCCGTCCGAATGCCGGCGCTTTAGGTGTAAGAATGCTCGACGGTGCCGGTTTCTTTTTAAAAGAAAGCAAAAGATCTTTTCCGTCTGCACGTGCTTCATTTTATAAGATGTCGGGGTTAAGTGCAATGTTTCCTGATTCCCCGACCTTTTCTCAATATTACGCTGCACATCTTGCCGAAGACGGTGACCATGAAGTGGATGTGCTGGCGGGGGCTTTTATGATGGTGAGTAAAGATTGTCTTTCTGTTGTGAAAGGATTTGACGAAGATTATTTTATGTATGGGGAAGACATTGATTTGAGTTATCGCATACTTAAGGCCGGATTCAAAAACTATTATGTTTCCTCCATCGTGATCCTCCATTTTAAAGGAGAGAGCACACAGAAGAACAGCAAGGGTTATGTGAAATCATTTTATGGCGCCATGCAACTGTTTGTGAACAAACATTACGGGCAACGAAAGCTTACAAAAAACCTCATGACGTCTGCAATTTCTATCGGAAGCTTTTTATCATCTGCAAGGCGGAATGGAAAAAAAGTTTTACGAACGGAAAACCGGTTTGGCAGTTCACCCCAGATCGCGATCGTGGCAGGGCAAAAACGTTTTGAAGACATGATCCGCATCCTGAAATATGCAAGCAGGCCATTCATGATCCGTGGCCGGGTCGCCCTTAATAAATTTGACATTGGCATTCACCTCGGCGAATTGAAAGATCTTCCGGAGCTTGTTAAAAAATTCGAACTCGATGACCTGTTATTTTGTGAAGGACCCATGACGTACAAAGAGATCATTACTACCATGCATAAATACAGAGGCGTATTGAATTTTCTTATACACTCAGAGGCCAGCGATTCCATTGTAGGCAGCAAAAATAAAAATGAAAAAGGTGTGGTGATCGCAAAATCAGATCATAAGTGAATGTAGAAATGCTTTTATCAGGTCCTCATTAATCCCCACTTCAGGCCAGTTCTCAGAAAAAGAGAACGCGGCATATCTTTCACGGATATTTTTCCAACTAAATGTTTTCTCCGGCAAATGCAGGAACAATTTTTTCTCATGATTGAATTCTGCAAGATATTCCTGTTCCTTTTGTCCGGGAGTCGGTACAACTACTGCGTGTCTTCGCAGCGCACAAAGATCCATCAGGGTTGAATAACCCGGGCGGCAGACAATTATTCCTGCTGATGCGATCAGTTCAGACAGCATATCAGGATCAGCATGATTATACACGGTAAGATTCAAAAAATTCTGAGATAATTTATTTTTTTCTGCCGGTAGTCCACGCACCAGGAAAACCGGGCAGGGAATCTTCGGTATTTCATTTAATATTTTTTCTTCAAACCGGGTTCTCGATGGTTCGGGTCCGGACAATAAAAACAAAACCATTTCTTTTCGGGCAACATGCCTATAGGAAAATCTTGATGATAGACCCAGAAAATTTGCCGGAAAAGAAAGCCCGTTTCGCGGGTCCGAAAGCAATCCTGCCAAACGGTTTTTTTCAGCATCGATGATCCAGCATTCACTGAATTTTTTGATGAACCTGTAGTTTATCTTCTCTGCGACCCGGTTCAAAATTGTATTTCCGGTTTGTATGTGCAACTGATGCGTAATAAATACAGAAGGCTTTTTGTTAGTCCATAGCCCAAAACGATTATCCGATATAACCGCGTCAATCTGATGCTCCGTTATAAAATGATCTAACCACCTGTGCTCATGCTTAATCGCAGCATTAATTTTAAAAAACTGGGAGAGTAGATGTGGAAGAAAAAACAGATGACGGGAGGCATAATTTACCCGGTATCCTTTCAATGGGAAAAATACGGTTCCCGGGAGTAGATTCACCAGAATTTCCAGGCTTTTTCCCTCCCCGGCAATGATCACTTCTACACCATATTCCTTTAATCTCTTAATTATTGGTATACAGCGTGTAGCGTGGCCTAATCCCCAGTCCAACGGCACAACAAGTACACGGATGGTTTTTTGTGCTATGTTAATGTTTCTGCCGCTGTTCAAAAATGGACAATATTTGTACTGGAAAATAGTTTAAATTAGAACTTCATTCTGATGCGACAAATTAAAAAAATATCCTTTCTTGTATTCATTGCCGCCTGTTTGATAGCCACAGGGTGTTCTTCTTCTAAAAAAGGAGGCTGTGGTTGTAACCAGGGAATGGTGGGATACAGGTAATCCAATTGTTGTGCTATGAACAACTCAAATCGCGACCTGCTCGTTTTATTCAAACAGGACTTAATGACCCCTCAGGCCATTGAGCATGAAGTTGCCTGGCTGCATGAACTACTTTATAATGTAGAGCGTCTGGATAATTTCGTGCT
>JAEWDG010000107.1 GCA_023390215.1 Bacteroidota bacterium
TCTGGGGGGCGTGTGGTCGCTGGTTCGAATCCAGTCGTCCCGACAGATAAAGCCCCGGCTAATGCCGGGGCTTTTTATTTGTTTTTCCGCAGAACTATAAGGTCTTAAAACCTTATAGGTTTAAGCGCGAAGTCTTTCCTAATTCTTTCCGATATTTGCCTAACTCAAAGCGCATGAAGGTTCTCCTGAAACAGGCTCGCATCCTGGCACCACTTTCTCCATTCCACGGTCATCAAAAAGATATTTCTATTGTTAACGGAAGCATCGGGTGCATTGCCAATAAAATAGAACCCGAAGGCCACCAAATAATAAGTTCGCCGCACCTTCATGTCAGTACAGGCTGGGTGGACATTTTCGCCGACTTCGGAGAGCCGGGAAATGAACACCGCGAAACCATAGAATCCGGCATAAGGGCTGCTGCTGCAGGAGGCTTCACAGACGTTCTATTAATACCCAACAGCAAACCCCCTGTTTCAAACCGTGGCCAGGTGGCATATATTCGTCACCAGTCGGAACAGAGTGCCGTTACCCTTCATCCAATCGGAACAATAAGTAAAGATCTCCAGGGAACAGAACTGGCCGAAATGTATGACATGGGTGAAGCAGGTGCCGTGGCTTTTTCTGATGGTTTGCATCCGGTTCAGCATTCCGGACTCCTTCTTAAAGCCCTTCAATATGTACTTCCGGTAAATGCGAATATTATTCAGCTTCCTGTTGACAGAAATCTTTCCAAAAACGGACTTATCAACGAGGGGGTGGTCAGCACAAAACTGGGTATGCCCGGGAAACCCTCTCTGGCAGAAGAACTTGCAGTTCACCGCGATCTTCAGCTACTGGCCTACACCAACTCAAGGTTGCATTTTACCGGCATTTCAACTGCAAAAAGCGTTGACCAGATCACTGAAGCCAAAAAGGAAGCACTTCGTGTAACCTATTCCGTTACTCCCTATCATTGCTGGTTCCACGATGAGGTGCTGAGTAATTATGATACACGGTTTAAAGTTGATCCACCCTTAAGAAGCGCGGGCGACCGGGATGCAATACGAAAAGCTGTAATAGAAGGAAGAGTGGATTGTTTCGCATCTCACCATCAGCCGCGCGACTGGGATGAAAAAACCTGCGAATTCGAATACGCTAAATATGGAATGGAAGGCCTTGAAACAGCCTTCGGTGTTTACAACAGCCTTGGAGCCTCTCCAGATCTTATCATTGCCATGATGACCGATAAACCCCGGTCAATCTTCAATCTGCATCAACCAAAAATAGAAGAAAACGTCCCAGCCTGTATTACTATTTTCGACCCCGAGATCAGGTGGGTACCAACTGAAGCAAATATCCGCTCCCGATCAAAAAATAATGGTTTTCTCGGCCTCGAGTTAAAAGGAAAAGTGCTGGGTATTATTAACAAAGGACATTTTATATTAAACGAAGAATGAAAACGATCTCACCCGCATTTAAAGGTATCATAACCGGCGCTTTGATGGTGCTGATTTCAATTGGGATCTTCCTTTTAAAGCATAGCTTCGAAAACGGTCTCCAGTATATCACGTACGCTGTTTACATACTTGGTATTCTCTGGACACTTATGGATTACAAGCCTGAATCTCATGAAAAAGCTAAGTTCGGTTCCTATTTCGGGCAAGGTTTCAGATGTTATATTGTAGTTACCCTCATCATGGTCTTATTTACTTATGTTTTCCTGCAGTTAAACCCGGGAATGAAGGATGAGATGGCTGCTAATCTGCAGAAAGAACTCGAAAAAAATGGTAATCTGACTCCAAAAGAGATTGCGGAAAATGTACAGAGAGGAAAGGATTATTTCGCTGTGATGCTGGTTTCAATGACCGTTTTTGGCTACCTGTTAATAGGTTCGCTGATTACCCTGATCGCTGCAGCATTTTTCAGTCAGCGTCGTGCTTCATAAAATTTTCTGATTTTTGCCGCTTAATTGATTCCATGGATATATCGGTTGTAATACCCCTCCTTAATGAAGAAGAATCTTTGCCTGAGCTGACCAGTTGGATCGCCCGGGTGATGGAACAGCATAAATTTTATTATGAGGTCATTCTGATCGATGATGGCAGCACCGACAATTCCTGGGAGGTAATTGAAAAACTTCGTGCAACAGACAGCCGTATCAAAGGAATAAAATTCCGTCGCAATTATGGAAAGAGCGCGGCGCTCAATGAAGGCTTTAAAGCTGCTGAGGGTGAAGTGATCATAACAATGGATGCGGATCTGCAGGATAGTCCCGATGAAATTCCTGAATTGCGTTCAATGATCGTAAACGATAAATATGACCTCGTTAGCGGATGGAAAAAAAAGCGTTACGATAACAAGCTTACGAAAAATCTTCCCAGCAAATTATTCAATGCGGCAGCACGCCGCATGAGTAAAATCCAACTTCATGACTTTAACTGCGGTTTAAAGGCCTACTCAAAAAAAGTAGTAAAAAGCGTCGAGGTTTATGGAGAAATGCACCGCTATGTACCGGTGCTGGCAAAATGGGCAGGTTTCCGTAAGATCACAGAGAAAGTGGTTGAACACCGTCCAAGGAAATATGGTGTTACGAAATTCGGCTGGGATCGTTTTATAAATGGATTTCTTGACCTGTTGACCATCTTCTTCATGGGAAAATTTGGAAAGCGGCCTATGCATTTTTTTGGTCTTTGGGGAACATTATTTTTTGGATTCGGCTTTATGATCTTTCTATGGCTTTCCATTTCGAAATTCTTTTTCGATGTTACCGGAATGACTCAGCGGCCACTGTTTTATTTTGCTATACTCGCCATGATCATCGGAACACAACTATTCCTTGCGGGTTTTGTAGGCGAGCTCATTTCAAGAAATTCTTCCGAACGCAATAATTACCTGATCGACGAAAAACTGGGTCTTTAATCGTTGATAAACGACAAAAAAAATATTGTCATCATCGGCCCTGCCCACCCTTTACGCGGTGGTCTGGCAAGTTTTGATGAAAGACTCGCCCGTGCATTTCAGGATGAAGGTCACAAGGTTCAGATCTATAGCTTTTCTCTCCAGTACCCAAATTTTTTGTTTCCCGGCACTACGCAGTTCAGCGATGAACCTGCACCTGCAGACATTAAAATTGTGACTGCGATTAATTCCGTGAACCCGTTCAATTGGATCGCTATAGGTAATCAATTGAACAAAATCAGACCTGATCTTATCGTTGTTCGATACTGGTTACCTTTTATGGGGCCTTGTCTGGGAACCATTCTGCGCAGGACAAAAAAAAATGGAAGAACCAAAGTCGTTTGCATTGCAGATAACATCATACCGCACGAAAAAAGAGCCGGTGACAGGGCTTTCACAAAATATTTCATTAAGCCGGTAGATGCATTTATCACTATGAGCGGTAAAGTAATGAATGACCTGCGATCACTGGAGCCCGATAAACCCGCAAGGCAGGTGGCACATCCCCTGTATGATAATTTTGGAGAAAAAACAGATGTTACCGAAGCGAGAAAAAGACTCGGACTTGATCCCCGGGAACGAATTATGTTGTTCTTCGGATTTATCCGTAAATATAAAGGGCTTGATCTTTTATATGAAGCCCTCCCCTATATCAAACAACACCAGGATTTAAAAGATCTTAAACTCCTGGTTGCCGGAGAATTTTACGAGGATCCAAAACCTTATGAAGAACTGGCTGAGCGGCTTCATATAAAAGACCGGCTTATTCTCAGAACTTCGTTTATTCCCAACAGTGAGGTAAAATATTTTTTAAGCGCTGCTGATCTTGTGGTGCAGCCTTACAGAAATGCAACCCAAAGCGGCGTTACACCGCTGGCCTACCATTTTGAAATACCCATGGTTGTAACCAATGTGGGCGGACTTCCCCAACTTGTTCCGGATCAAAAAGTTGGGTTGGTTGCTGAACCTGAGCCCCGCGACCTGGCCGATAAAATTGCGATATACTTCAAACTTGGGAAAGAACATTTTATTCCCTCGCTTATCGCGGAAAAAAACAAGTATAGCTGGCAATCCCTGGTTCAAAATATACTTTCTTTCTAAAGCCTGCCCTGATTTATAATTTGTAATTTTCGCCCTCAAAATATATTCATGATCTACAGGAGTAAAGCACCTTTACGC
>JAEWDG010000195.1 GCA_023390215.1 Bacteroidota bacterium
ATGAATAATCTCTATGATTCCATTACCGTAACGAAAGACGGATATGAGCCTGTTACGGCTAAAGTAAAAACTGATGTCTGGCAAAATATAACGCTTAAAATCGCGGCAGCTACCGCCAGTAAGAATCGTCCCAAACTGATTTCAATTACAAAAGATAAAGCTCAGGGTTCGAGGTTCAACTGGTTTCCTGGTGATGAAGCGTATTTCCAACTCGTTGAAAATAGTTTTGTTGATGCAGGAAAATACCCCAACACCGGATTTGCGCTGAATGTAAATAAAGCTTCCTACAGCAATGTGCGGCGATTCCTCAATATGGGAAGCCCGGTACCCCCGGATGCCGTAAGGGTAGAGGAGATGATTAATTATTTTAACCTCTGTTACGAGAAACCTGAAGGCAGTAATCCCTTTAAGATTTCCTCGCAGTTAACTGATTGTCCATGGGATGCTAAAAAGCAATTACTCTGTTTGAATGTTAGCGCAAAGATGCTCCCGCTGGACAAGATCCCTCCGGGTAATTTTGTTTTCCTTATCGATATTTCCGGAAGTATGGACATGCCCAACCGGCTGTCTTTAATTCAGGCTGCATTCAAGATGTTTGTAAAAAATCTTCGTCCGGTCGACAGCGTATCGATCGTCACCTATGGCGGTTCTGTAGGTGTTTGGTTAAGGCCGACTTCAGGAGCGAATAAAGATAAGATCAATGAGGCCATCGAATCTTTGGTTGCAGCGGGGGATACACCGGGTGAGTCAGCGATCATGGCAGCTTACCGGCTTGCACAGAGCACATATATCAAGAATGGCAATAACCGCGTGATACTCGCGACAGACGGGGATTTTAATGTGGGAGAAACTTCAGAAAAAGCCCTGGAGGAACTTATTGTAAAACAAAAAGAAACGGGGGTTTACCTCACCTGCCTGGGCGTAGGAATGGGTAATTACAAAGATTCCAAATTACAAACGCTTGCGAAAAAAGGAAATGGCAATTATGCCTATCTCGATGATATTCGGGAAGCAGAAAAAGTGTTGATACAGGAACTCACACAAACTTTTTATACCGTGGGGGATAATGTTTCCATGAATATCAGTTTCGACCCTTCGCAAATAAAAGAATACAGGCTCATCGGTTTCGATAATCGCAAAGATGCGGTATCTGATTCAATGAGTGTACTGGAAGGAGGCGAAGTGGGTAGTGGAAACAATACACTGGCAATGTTCGAGATCATTCCGCAGCCAGGAAATCCTCCTTCAAACCGTAGCCTTGCCAAACTTGTGCTTCAGTATTCAAACCCCCGCGACACTGCTACGCGGTTTATGAATTATGATGTTATGCCTAATTATGTTCCCGTAACCCAGCTTAGTCAGCCTTACCGGTTTGTTATCGCAACAGCGATGTTTGGTTTGAAACTTAAACAATCACCGTATTTTTCAAAGTCAATTGGGTTTGATGAGATCAGAACATTTGCAGATGCTGCAGCCGATAAAAGCAATTATGTACAGGCAGAAATGCTGGCATTAATAGAGAAAGCATCAGGGATCTACGACATAAAAAAGAAGAAGAAGAAAATCAGATTTTAAAAGAAAATTCCCGGCACCGCCGGGAATTTTTATCAGCTAAACATCTCTCTTACTTTATCGAAAAATGATTTTTCATTTTTTTCAGGCCTTGGCTCAAAATTCTCTGATGCCTGCATTTTCTCCAGCATCGATTTTTCTTCATTCGTTACATGTTGGGGTGTCCAGATATTTACATGTATAAGTTGATCGCCTTTTTCGTAACTGTTTACATGTGGGAATCCTTTTCCTTTTAACCTGAATATTTTCCCGCTTTGCGTGCCGGGTGGAATTTTGATTTTTGCTCTGCCATCGATGGTGGGAACTTCTACCTGTGTTCCAAAAACCGCGTCGGGAAAAGATATATGGAGTTCAAACGCCACATTTAATCCATCACGCTGTAAGGTTGGATGTGCTTCTTCTTCGACCAATACGATAAGATCTCCGGGAGTTCCACCCCGTTCACCTGCGTTACCTTTCCCGTTTATACTGAGTTGCATTCCCTCCTGAACTCCGGCCGGAATATCTATGGTGATGGTCTCTTCACCATAAACCCTTCCTTCGCCCTTGCAGGAACTACATTTAGCCGTAACCGTTGTACCCTCGCCGTTACAGGTTGGGCAGGTAGTTACGGTTTGCATTTGCCCAAGGAAAGTATTCTGAACCCTTCTTACCTGCCCACTTCCCTGGCAGGTGTTACAGGTTTGTATACTGTTTTTATCTTTTGCGCCCGAGCCATTGCAGGTACTGCATCTCACATGCTTTTTAACCTTAATGGTTTTGGCGGCGCCTTTCGCGATCTCTTCGAAATTGAGCTTAAGTTTAACGCGGAGATTGGTACCCCTGCTTCCATGTCTTGGCCCACCGCCTCTTCTGCCTCCACCACCAAAAAAACTTCCGAAACCCTCATCCCCGAATATATCTCCAAACTGGCTGAATATGTCGTCCATATTCATTCCCCCGCCTCCAAACCCGCCGCCCCGGCCACCCGAAAAAGCACTGTGCCCGAAACGGTCGTACTGTGCTTTTTTATCTGCATCACTTAATATCTCATAAGCTTCCGCCGCCTCTTTAAATTTTTCTTCCGCAGCTTTATCTCCGGGGTTTCTGTCCGGGTGAAACTGCATGGCTACCTTGCGGTAGGCTTTTTTTATTTCTTCTGCAGAGGCCGACCTGGAAATACCAAGTACCTCGTAATAATCTTTTTTCATAAATAAACGGAGATCCGGATTTATTTGCCCACTACAACTTTGGCAAAGCGAATAAGCTTGTCATTTAAATAATAACCTTTCACAACTTCATCAACCACTTTACCCTGCATTTCAGGGCCGGCCGGAACCTCGGTAATGGCTTCGTGTTTTTCGACATC
>JAEWDG010000171.1 GCA_023390215.1 Bacteroidota bacterium
GCCAAGGGCGGACCTGACGGAGGTGATGGAGGCCGGGGTGCACATATAATTTTACGGGGTAACAAACAATTGTGGACCCTGCTTCATTTGCGTTATTTTAAAAATATATTGGCGGAGAACGGCGAAAACGGAAGCGGAAACAATTCCACCGGCCGATCGGGAAAAGATATCATCATTGAAGTTCCATTAGGTACAGTCGCGAAAGATGAAGCTACAGAAGAGATCGAAGCAGAGATCCTCGAAGATGGCCAGGAGATTATTCTTATGCATGGCGGCCGCGGCGGATTGGGAAATTCAAATTTTAAATCTGCCACCAATCAGGCGCCCGAATATGCACAGCCCGGTGAACCCGGGCAGGAAGGGATTAAGATCCTTGAACTTAAAGTACTCGCAGATGTAGGGCTGGTTGGCTTCCCGAATGCAGGAAAATCTACATTATTATCCAGCATCACAGCGGCAAAACCGAAAATTGCGGACTATGCCTTCACCACCCTTACCCCGCAATTAGGCATGGTTGAGTACCGGGATGGGAAAAGTTTTTGCATCGCGGATCTTCCGGGTATTATTGAAGGAGCCGCAGAAGGCAAAGGTTTGGGGCACCGCTTTCTTCGTCACATCGAACGCAACTCGATCTTACTTTTTGTAATTCCTGCCGATAGTAAGAATCATCTTGAAGAATTTAATATTCTGCGTTCCGAACTGGAAGAATATAATCCAGATATGTTGCAGAAAGATTTTGTGATAGCCGTAAGCAAATCCGATATGCTGGATGAAGAATTGATGAAGGCCATCAGCCAGGAACTGCCAAAATCAATTCCCCATATTTTTATTTCCAGTGTTACAGGTCATAACCTGCAGAAGTTAAAAGACCTGCTGTGGTCAACACTTAACCAGGGGAACCTCGCGTAATTCACACCTGTGGATGAAGAATACTTTTCCAGGCGGTCGCTACGTTATACATTCGTGAATAACCCTTTACCCTGATGCGGGAAACCACAAAATTTTTTCCTATTTTTTTGCTTTTTCTGTTCACGTTAACGGGTTGCCCCTATAGTTCTGTATTTCCTTTAGACGCAGACCCTGCGACGCCGATAAATGAAGACTATCTCGGTAAATGGGCAACACTTGTAAGAACTGAGTTGGGATCGGGTGATCCTGTGAAAATGATCATTAGTAAAAAATCGGATTTTGAGTATAATCTTGCTTTTACGGGGGATGTGAAAGATCTGATGAAATACAGGGTCTCATTGAGGGACACGATAAAGGCTACGGGTTTCCTGAGTGTTGTTGACCGATGGGAATTCATGAATATTGAGATCAACGATCAGGTCTTTTTAGCGCAGGTTCGTTACGAAAAAAATAAACTTAGTCTATTACCTATGGCTGAGTCCTTCACGAATAAATACATCCGGTCTCAAACGCAGCTCAGGGCTGCACTTGAGTTTCATATGAAGACCAGGCTTTACCCCCGCTACGACGATGATTTCTGTCTGAAAGACATGGTGAGAGTGAATTAGACGCTCCCTTCAAAAAATTGTAATTTGCCCGGGCTTGCTAAAAAAACAATTATGCCCCGTTCTAAAATTGCCGGTATTGGATTTTATGTTCCTGAAAATGTCGTTTCCAACAATGATCTGATCAAATATATGGATACTTCGGATGCCTGGATCCAGGAAAGATCGGGCATTAAGGAAAGGCGCTTTGCACACCGTACAAACGAAACGACCACCACTATGGGCATCGAGGCAGCAAAGATCGCTATTGAAAGGGCCGGAACAACTGCAGAAGATATCGACTTTATCATTTTTGCAACGTTGAGCCCCGACTATTATTTTCCCGGCTGCGGAGTATTATTACAACGTGCCTTAAAAATGAAAAGCATAGGTGCGCTTGACGTAAGGAACCAGTGCAGCGGTTTCGTATATGCGTTATCGATAGCCGACCAATATATTAAAACAGGGATGTACAGGAACATTCTGGTTGTGGGAAGTGAGAAACATTCATTCGGACTGGATTTCTCAACAAGAGGAAGGAATATATCGGTGATCTTTGGTGATGGCGCGGGTGCGGTTGTTGTTCAGCCCACCGAAAAGCCCGGTCAGGGAATCTTAAGTACGCATTTGCACAGTGACGGAGAAAGTGCGGAAATCCTTGCCATGTATAACCCGGGCACACATGCGAACCACTGGACGGATAAAAAGCTGGCAGATTTTGATGAGAAAGAAATCGGGGAAATGTTTATGAGTCATGCCATGATCGACAAAGCCCAGAACTATCCATTTATGGATGGACCGGCTGTATTCAAAAAAGCCGTTGAAAAATTTCCCGAAGTCATTCATGAAGCGCTCAGCCAAAACAAACTGAACACTTCAGACATAAATTTATTGATACCGCACCAGGCAAATTTAAGGATCGCGCAATTTGTTCAACATCAGCTAAAACTCAGTAATGATAAGGTTTATAACAATATCGACCGTTATGGAAATACAACAGCAGCGTCTATTCCCATCGCGTTATGTGAAGCATGGGAAAAAGGGATGGTGAAAGACGGCGACCTGGTTTGCCTCGCGGCATTTGGAAGTGGATTTACATGGGGATCTGTTTTGCTGAGATGGTAATATGAATAACAGAAACTTCTTATTTTTTATTAATCCTGTTTCAGGAACCGGCAACAAAGCAGCACTGGTTGAATTCATTGAATCCTCTATGCAGGCGCGGCATCTAAAATTTGCTATTGCGTATACAAACGCCCGTGCCGATTACAGTTATCTTCCCGGAAAAATAACAGATGAACATATTACAGACCTTGTTATCTGCGGCGGAGATGGAAGCATAAATCAGATCGGGAATTACCTCGTTGGAAACAAAGTGCGTATTGGCATTATTCCGCGGGGCTCGGGAAATGGCCTGGCTTTCAGTTTAGGCATTCCAAAAAATAAAGAAAAGGCACTAAAGATCATACTGGATGGTTATGCTGCAAGAATTGACGCCCTTCAAATCAACAACCGGTTCAGTTGTATGCTCTGTGGGCTCGGCTTCGA
>JAEWDG010000172.1 GCA_023390215.1 Bacteroidota bacterium
GCATCTGCTTTCACCAACCCGCACCTTCGCCCCGGTTATAAAAGAAATTCTGGAAGGTTTTTTTGAAGGCATCCATGGAATGATACATTGCAGCGGTGGCGGACAAACCAAATGTTTGAAATATCTCCCTGCTCCGTTGCGAATTGTAAAAGATAATTTATTTACACCGCCCCCGGTTTTCGATCTGATCAGAGAATCCAGTGGCAGCAGTTATGAAGAAATGTACCAGGTTTTTAATATGGGAAGCAGGATGGAAATTTATTGCCCCAGTGAATACGCCGGTGATATCATGAATATTGCAAACAGATTCGGAATTGAAGCAGCAATGATCGGCAGGGTGGAAGCGGCGGAAAACAAGGAACTGATCATTGATGATGCGAACGGATCCTGGCGTTTCGGAGAGAATTGATGCATTTTCCACATTTTTAACAGCCCCGTGATCAAAAATTGGCCTTAAGGGCAACGGCTAATTGCTACATTTGTTTGAACCCTAACCAAAACAATTATTTGACATGTCTCAATCTATTATAGAATTAAAAAACGTGAATATTTACCAGGGCGGCAGCATGATCCTCTCTGATGTAAATATTTCTGTAGACAAAGGTGAGTTTGTTTACCTGGTTGGTAAAACCGGAACCGGAAAAAGCAGCCTGCTGAAAACATTATATGGCGATCTCGTTTTGAAAGAAGGTGAAGGCTGGGTTGTGGGTCACAATCTTCGTGACCTGACCTGGAAAACCGTACCCTTTCTTCGGAGAAACCTCGGCGTCGTGTTCCAGGATTTTCAGTTGTTAACCGACAGAAATGTAAATGAAAATCTCAAATTCGTTTTGAAAGCTACAGGATGGAAAGATGATAAATTAATGAACGAAAAAATTGCGGATGTATTGGAAAAAGTCGGCTTAAAAACCAAAGGGTTTAAAATGCCTTTCGAATTAAGCGGCGGTGAACAACAGCGGGTTGACGTGGCCCGTGCCTTATTGAATTCGCCCAAGCTCATACTTGCTGATGAACCCACCGGTAACCTCGATCCGGAAACCAGCGATGAGATCATGCAGCTTTTATTTCATATCTGCCGCGATTATAACACAACAATAGTAATGGCCACCCACGATTATATTGTGATCAATAAATTTCCGGCGAGAACATTAAAAACAGAAATGGGCAAGGTGTACGATAACGCTAGTATAACCATGCAATAAGCTGCCTGGCGTTTTTCTCATTATCATAATATTGGCTTAGCACATGTTTCCTTTCCTGAATATCTGCTTCGGAAAACGGCATCTCGTATAATGCTTTTACAGCCGCTTTAAAATCATTCGCGTTTTCTGCTACATGGCAGAGTGCTTCCGCACCGGAACCGTTAACAGCAGCCCGGTTTACGATACAGTGCCGGCCGTTGAACAAAGCGTTAAGCAGTTTCAGTTTAACACCCGTTTGATTGAATGAGGGAAGGATATGTACATGCGCTTTCCGTATCAGGTCGCTCATTTCATTTTCACTGGGGCTGCACGTGATGCAGGTATGCGGGCGGCTATGTGCCAGCGACTGCAGAGGAAGTGAAGGTTTTTTTCCGGCAATGATCAGGGGGATATCCAGTGTATCGAAAACTTCATTCATTAACCAGTCGGCAACCTTTTCATTCTCGTTTACTGAGAGGTTACCGTGATATAAGCAAAAACACCCGCGTTCGGTACTTTGCTTCACTTCTTCCCAGGGAAGAAATACAGGCAGAAACGCTGCATTCGCACCAAGATTTTTTTGGTACCAGGTTTTATCCTCCTCACTAACGGCAACGAATAATGTTTTTTTCGCGATTGTACGCTCGTAATTTTTGAGCAGCCGGCTTTCAATATTGAAATAGACTTTCTTGAAAAAATTGGATTCGTGCGCCGCCAAACGGTCGTAATAGTTACATTCTACATTATGCAGCCTCACAATGGTTTTCCGGTTGTGGAGCACCCCTTCGTGCATCAACCATGTACAATGAATACCTTCCATCAGCACAGGATAATCGTTCGCAGTAATGCGCGCTTTGAGCTGTTCATTTTTTCTCGAACTCACGATATAGGGCAGGGTTAAACTGAAGCCCTTTATGCCTGTTCTCCTGGGATAATAAAAAACTTCTTCGCAAAAAGCATTCAGTTCCGGTGCGGGCTTACGGTCTTTGTAAAAGCAGTGCAGATGAATCCGGACACCCAGATGATGCAGCCATCTGATCTTATGAAAAAGATCGAATACCCCACCATAATCAGCAGGCCAGGGGATATCGTGGGAGATGATAGGTAAGTGTTTATCCAACTAATCTATCGTAAAACTTCAATAATAAAGGTTCTTCATTTTCCCAGCAGTAGATTCGGGCAGCTTCAATCGCATTGCGGGATAATTGTTCATACAGATCTTTGTTGTTCAGTAAGCGGTTAACAGCGCCTGCTATCAGTTCAGGATAAGTTTGATCGATCAACAGGGCAACTTCGTATTTTTCATTAATTGTACGGTATTCCGGGAAATTCATCGTTACCTGCGGAATACCGAGATGCATCAGGTCGAAAAATTTATTCGCGAGCGAATGATACTGGTTCAGGCCGGTGTTTTCAACCAGGTTAATTCCGATTCCCGCTTTCAGGCTTACTTCATCCAACTGAGCAGGAAGCACCGCACCATGAATAAACAGTTTGTTTTGCAGATTGTTTTTGGCAATTTTCTCTTTCAACTGTCTTGTGTAATTTCCTTCACCATAAAGATGAACATTTGCATGGATCGCGGGCATGGCATCAATAAGTTCTGCTAATCCTCTCGCTTCGTTTAGGGCCCCCCGGTATATTACATCCATATTTTCTTTCCAGGCTTTGGGTTTATGTACCTTATAAACCGGTGTGTTTCGTATCACTTCATAATTCAACCCGTATTCCTCCCTGAATAACCGCGCAATTCCATTACTTACGGTATAACCCATCTGGAAATGATGAAGATATTTTTTCTCAATTCCCTTCCATATTTTGTGGATGGCAGGCCGGCTCATAACTTCTTTCTGACCGGTAAAATACTCGTGCGCATCCATGGCAATTTTCCAGCCCCTGATCTTCGATGCATGATATACAGGAATGATGGTATCCAGGTCGATGGCAACCACTGCATCGGCTTTTTGTTTCATGAGGAAGTGAAATAAAGCTATCTGGTAGCTAACGTAAAAGCCTTTGCCTGCGAAAAAGGGAAGATTCAAACGGTGTTGCTGGTAGGGACGTTCCGCCAGAGGGCCCGAATGACGGTTCATCCTTCCAACCAGTAAAACCTCGTATCCCGCCTGATCCAAAGATGTACAAATGCGGATCATACGCTGGTCGAAATTCAGGTCGTTGGTAACACAGAAGATGATCCGGGACAAAGCAGTTTTTGCGCAAATAACGGATTTTTTAAAGTGGTGGAAGATTCAAAAATGGACGTTTTTGAAATAAAGCGGGGCAGGAAGGCGGATAAGTTGATATTTTTAGCTAAAATCCCGGATTTTTCATTAGTTTTGCCGCCGATTAAAAGAAAAGATTAAAACACAGGTTTTAAAAACAAAGAAATGCCTTATTTAACAACCGAAAAGAAAGCCAACATTTTCGCAACGCATGGTGGCAACGCTACCAACACAGGCTCAATTGAGGGCCAGATCGCAATCCTTACGGAAAAAATCAATCACATTTCCAATCACCTGAAAGGCAATAAGAAAGATTTCTCCTCTCAACGCGGACTAATGCAGATGGTAGGTAAACGTAAACGCCTGCTCACGTATTTAAGCAAGCACGATCTCACCGGATACCGTGCACTGATTGAAAAATTAGGCCTCCGCAAATAAGATAAACATAATGCACAAATAATTAAATATTCCCAACATATGATAAGGTTGGGAATATTTTGTTATACCTGCATAATCCATTCATAGCACTGCGCTATAAAACGTATTTACATGTCTACAAAACAACCTTTATCTGTCACATTCGACATAGGTGGTGGCCGCACGGTAACCATCGAAACGGGCAAGCTGGCCCGCCAGGCTGATGGTGCTGTTACTGTTCGCCAGGGGAACTGCATTTTACTTGCCACTGTGGTTGCCAACAAAGAGCCGAAAGAAGGCCAGTCGTTCTTTCCGCTTTCTGTGGATTACCAGGAGAAATTCGCATCCGCCGGCCGTGTACCGGGATCATTCTTCAAAAGAGAAGCCCGTTTGAACGATTATGAGATACTAACCTCCCGTTTGATCGACCGCGCCCTTCGACCATTATTTCCAGAAGATTATTTCTGCGATGTCCAGGTTCTGGTTTCGCTGATTTCATCTGATGATGAGGTGCTGCCGGATTCCCTGGCCTGCCTCGCAGCGTCTGCCGCGCTGGCTGTATCCGATATACCGGTGCAGGAGATCATTTCTGAAGTTCGTATCGGCAGGGTAAATGGTCAGATGGTGGTGAACCCAACCCGTACCGAACTTGCTGCTTCTGATCTTGAGTTTATTATCGCTGCCACTGATAAGAACATTATGATGGTGGAGGGCGAAGCAAAAGAATGCCAGGAAGAAGATCTGGTAAAAGCACTCGAAATCGCACACGATGCAATTCGCCTGCATATACGCGCACAGGAAGAACTTCGGGCTAAAGTAGGAATCTCTTCAAAAAGAGAATATACTAAACCATACCGTAACCCGGAACTGGAACAAAAAATCAATGCATTTGCCACTGAAAAAATGCATGCAATTTCCGCTTCAGCATCTGCAAAGCACGAAAGAGCCGCAGCTTTTGATGCACTTAAAGCTGAATTGGTAGAGCACCTGGGTACGGAATTGCCAGACGAAGACAAAAAATTGATAAGCCATTATTTTGGGGAACTGCAATATCACGTAGTTCGGGATATGATCCTTAACGAACGCCGCCGTCTTGATGGCCGCGGCACAGAGGATATCCGTCCGCTCTCAATGGAAACCGATCTGCTCCCAACCCCTCATGGATCTGCTTTATTTACAAGAGGTGAAACGCAATCACTTACAACAGTTACTTTAGGAACACCTTTAGATGAATTATTGGTTGAAAGCGCCCATGTTTCAAATTATACCAAGTTCATCCTGCATTATAATTTTCCTCCGTTCTCTACCGGTGAAGTAAAAATGCTCCGGGGTGTTGGCCGTCGCGAGGTAGGTCATGGTAACCTGGCTATGCGTTCGTTAAAACAAATGATGCCTGGTACAGAGTATCCTTACACTGTTCGTGTGGTAAGTGACATTCTTGAATCCAATGGTTCTTCTTCGATGGCCACAGTTTGTGCAGGTTCACTTGCGTTGATGGACGCGGGTGTGCCGTTGAAAAAGCATGTTAGTGGTGTAGCGATGGGACTGATAAAAAAAGAAGACAAGTACGCGGTCCTTACTGATATCCTTGGTGATGAAGACCATCTTGGGGATATGGATTTCAAAGTGACCGGTACACGTGAAGGAATTTGCGGTGTTCAGATGGATATTAAAGTTGATGGCCTGAGCATGGACATTATGCGCACCGCGCTTGAACAGGCACGCAAAGGCAGAATGCACATACTTGATGCGATGTACGCAACTGTTGAGCAGGCCCGCGAAGATGTGAAACCACATGCGCCACGTATGGTGAAGATCACAATTGATAAAGAATATATCGGGGCGGTTATCGGACCGGGTGGTAAAGTGATTCAGGAAATTCAACGCGAAACCGGAACGACCATCAATATTGAGGAAGTAAACAATCAGGGTGAAGTAAGTATATTCTCTAAAGAAAAGACCGGGCTCGACAAAGCGCTTGCCTGGATCAATGGGCTTGTAGCTGTGCCGGTTATCGGGGAAACCTATGAGGGTACAGTTAAGAGCATCAAAGAATTTGGCGCTTTCGTAGAATTCCTGCCCAAAAAAGAAGGATTGCTTCATATCAGTGAAATAAGTTGGAAACGCCTGGAAAGCATGGAAGGCGTATTAAAAGAAGGAGATATTGTTAAGGTGAAACTGCTGGATATCGATCCCCGCACTGGAAAATAT
>JAEWDG010000244.1 GCA_023390215.1 Bacteroidota bacterium
TCTCTAACCTTCGCACTGTGCTGCATTGCATTCACCTGGTTCATCGCACCCTTAATTCTTAAACAGGTGGCCAATGAATCCGCATTCCCGGTTGAGATGCAGTTTTTGCGCATTCGCATTTGGGGCCTTCCCTTCCTGTATATCTTTCAAATGTGTAATGCATTGCTGGTGGCCAGCCTGAATAGCCGCCTGTTGATGATCGGATTTATTGTGGAAGCCGTTGTAAATGTTTTTTTTGATTATGGATTCATCTTTGGAAATTTCGGCCTGCCTGCGCTGGGATTCGATGGCGCGGCCTATGCTTCTATACTGGCAGAAATTGCCGGAATGGTTACGGTCTTATTGGTTTTAAATTATGCAGGCTTGAAAAAACGGTTTCAACTGTTCAGCAGTTTCAAATACAATAAGCAGATCAGTAATGCCATCCTAAAAGTTTCAGTTCCTCTGGTTTCTCAGTATATCATGAGCGTGACAACCTGGTTGATCTTTTTTCTGTTGATTGAAACAAAGGGTGATCAGGCCAAAGCTATAAGCAACGTGATGAGAAATGTTTATGGTTTAGCCGGAATTTTTGTGTGGGCTTTGGCCGGTACGTCAAACGCGATGGTCAGCAACCTTATGGGTCAGCAACGTCAGCATGATGTCTTTAAACTAATGAAGCGAATCTCTTTATTAAGTTTTACCTGGTGTCTTGTTATCTGCTTCCTGTTGAACTTTTTTCCTGCGCATTTCTTTAACCTGTTCGGCCAGGACCGCTCATTTGTTGAAGCGGGAATTCCTGTAATTCGTATGGTGTCGTTGGGAATGCTGCTGCTTGGCCTTGCCAGCCCATGGCTAAATGCTGTAACGGGAACGGGAAGAACAAAAGTGAACCTTATCATCGAGATCGTAGCGATCTTACTTTACCTCATATATACCTGGTATTTTATGGTGCTTGATTATCGCAGCCTCAGCCTGGCCTGGAGTAATGAGTTTATTTACTGGACCAGTATTTTACTTATTTCCTATTTCTATATGCGGTCAGGGAAATGGAAAACTTCAAGAATTCTGGGAGAATAATTATTTTCCCCAATTGTTATTCGCCAAATTCAGATCCGGAAAATAGTGTTGAGGGTCAATAGTTAATTTCACGATTGGTTCCGTTGAAGGAATGAAAGCATGAAACTCAGCGGTATTCGACCACACTTCAGCAGGTAACGTTAAACTCCCTGTTTTACCCGACTCAAATACATAACTCATGATCACAGGCATTGCCATCTGATCTCTATTTTTCAGTACAACGGTATTTCCTGTTTTTTCTCCGTTAAAACTTACAGATTCCACCGACTGGTCCAGCTTGTAATTTTCAATGAACCAGGATTCCCAAAACCAATGCAAGTCTTCACCTGTGGCATTTTCTATGCAATTGAAGAAATCCTCCGGTGCGGGATGTTTGTAAGCCCAGTTTGCGATGTAATAACGAAACGCGCGGTCGAACCGCTCTTGCCCGATGATCACATTTCGTAACAAGGTCAGCGCGTAAGCAGGTTTAAAATATACATCAGCTCCGATGTTCACCTCCTTCATGCTGTGCGGCGCATTCCACACGGACTCAACTCCATCGGCGAATGAGATCTGATTCAGGAACGGGTAGGTCGGCGCTGTATTCTTAAACTCACCTCCATTCACATCTTCCGCGGAAATAAAATTGATAAATTCGTTGAAGCCTTCATCCATCCAGGCATATTTTCTTTCATTGCTGCCAACGATCATCGGAAACCAGGTATGGCCAAATTCATGATCTGTTACACCGAACAAACTGCTGCCTTCAGATTTCGCGTTGCAAAAAACTATTCCCGGATATTCCATTCCGTTAATATTGGTTGCCACATTCACAGCTACCGGATAAGGGTACTCGAACCATCGCCTGCTGTAATTTTCGAGGCTGGCTTTTATGTACTCAGAACTTCTGCCCCATGCCTGTTTGCCGCCTGTGTTTTTAGGATAAACACTCATTGCCAGCACTTTTTTCCCTGAAGGAAGATTCACGCTACAGCCATCCAGCAGAAATGCTTCCGAAGCGGCCCAGGAAAAATCGCGGGAATTCTTCAACTTAAATTTCCATGTTTTTTGTCCTTTGTCGGACTTGTGCGCACGCATTTGGTTTGCGTCGCGGATCATTATTGTTTTGTCAGACTTTTCCGCCTGCTTAATTTTATTTAATTCATCTGCGGTAAAAGTTTGTTCCCTGTTCGTTTGATCAGCGCCGGCAACGACCAGTAACGAAGAGGGCGCAGTGATCTCAACATCGAAATCCCCATATTCCAGATAAAATTCACCCGGGCCGAGATAAGGATCTGTATTCCATCCCTGCAGATCATCATACACACATAACCGTGGGTACCATTGCGCTACCGCGAAGATTTTTCCATCCTCTGTATTGAGAATACCACAACGATCACTTCCTTCTTCAGGAAGATAAAACGCGTATTCTATACTGATGGAAAGTGTTGCGCCACCGGCTTGTAAAGCATCGCTAAGCCAGATCTGCATGCGTGTATCTGTGATGCTGAAGTTGGCAGGTTTGTTATTGATCTTTACAGATTTGATCCGGAAACCTCCTTCAAAATTTGAGTTGGATTTTCCATACCGGCTTCTTCTTCCGGCTTCAAAACGCTGTTGCCCCCTGCTATCTTTATTGAAAAGGTTCTGATCCAGTTGCAACCAAAGGAAGTTCAGTTGTGAAGGACTGTTATTTTTATAAGTGATCGTCTCCGCGCCGCTGATCTCTGCAGTAGCAGGATTAAACGAAGCCCTGATGCTGTAATCGGCCTTGTTTTGCCAGTAATTTGGAGCCGGAATGCCTGAAGGCAGCCGGTAAGCAGATTGCATGGTTTTCTTCTGCGGAGCAAATAATGCATGCGGATCATATTGCGCATAACTGCACAATGCAGCAACTGAAAATTGGATAGCCAGCAATAAATTTTTCATTGATAGTAAATTAACGTGGAAATTCTTTGTACAGGCTCACCCCCACGGTTCCGGAGAATCTGCTGATGGGCGGATTGAGTTTTTTAATGGTAAGATGGATTGAACGAATACGGTCATCCATATTTTTTATGTCTGAAGCTATGTGTTCGGCCAGACTTTCCAGCAATCGAACCGGCTGCTCCATTCTTTTTTTAACCAGCGCGTACGCGTCAACGTAATTGACGGTTTCAGAAACTGTGGTGATGGGTTCAATGGGATGGAAATTTATGGCCAGGTCCACTTCGAATCCGTTACCCGTAACTGTTTCCTCCTCATGCAAACCATGATGGGCAAAGAACAGCATTTTATTTAGATGGATCGTAAACATTAATGAAGCCCTTTTTCTCCCAAATACCGTTCCGCATCCAGCGCTGCCATACAACCACTTCCCGCAGCGGTGACTGCCTGCCGGTAGATCTTATCCTGTACATCCCCTGCGGCAAATACACCTTCGATATTTGTTTTACTGGTGCTCGGGATTGTTTTCAGGTATCCTGCTTCATCCATATCAAGCCAGCCCTTAAAAATTTCACTGTTCGGCTGATGCCCTATCGCTACGAAAAGGGCACTTACAGAAATTTCTGAGGTGCTGTTGTCTTTTCTGTTTGCGATACGGATGCCTTCCACTTTGGTTTCACCAAGAACTTCATCCACTTCAGAGTTCCAGTACACTTTAATATTCGCTGTATTAAAAACCCTTTCCTGCATCACTTTGCTGGCACGCATCTCATCCCGCCTTACGAGCATGTGTACCTGGCTGCATATTTTGGAGAGATATAATGCTTCTTCGCAAGCGGTATCCCCTGCTCCAACAATGGCAACTTCTTTATTACGGAAGAAAAATCCATCGCACACAGCACAGGCGCTCACGCCATATCCATTTAGCTTTTGTTCGCTTTCTATACCTAGCCATTTTGCAGAAGCGCCGGTGCTGATAATCACTGCATTTGCCTCGACCCAATCTTCTTCATCGATCTGCACTTTGTAAGGCTGCGCGCTGAAATCAACTTTGGTAGCGATACCATAGCGTATAT
>JAEWDG010000256.1 GCA_023390215.1 Bacteroidota bacterium
GAATGTGATACTCCAGTTTAACAACGTTCCAGTCCCGCTGTTATTTCTTCTATCGTTAACCAATAGACGCCATGTGCCATCTGCATTTTGCCCGTTATTAACCGAACCCAAATAAGAATCAGGAATAAAAGAGCCTGTGAAAGGTGCGCTTCCATTATGTATGGATACAGTTGCCGACGCAGAAAAACAGGTATTGATAAAATTGTTACCCGAGCCATTTTGAATAGAGAGCGGTGCATTGGTTCCATCGGGTGCAATCAGGATAATTTCCAGGTCTTCATCCGGGGTGTTATGATTAATATTCACACAAACAGAAGAAACACCATAAGTTCCATTGATGTTACCAACGCCTGAAACATTTATAGGAAAACTCGCATTACCGATATTAGGGATGGTCCCACCCGTTCCATTAAAGGTCTGGGCAAATGAACATTGCAGGCAAAACATTGCCATCGCGAACAGTAATGGGAGGCGTAGATGTTTCATAAAGAAAGGCGCAAACTCAATTTCGTCGTTAGTTTTAGAGCTTGCGAAGTTCCGTTAAAACCCTTTTGTTTCCAATGATTTTGGTGTATTTATGAAAACTTAATCAAATGCAGTTTCGTGCCGCATATTCCACGCTAACCTTATCTTAGCTTATGACTCCTTCTGAACTGCTTTCCAAAGACAGAAAGCTGGCAAAGCTTGTTGCGGAACAGAATGCCATAGCCCTGGAAAAAAGAAAAAATATTTGCCTGCAGTTATGCTTATCTATTATGAGCCAGCAACTTAGCACTGCGGTAGCCCGTGTTTTTCACAGGCGGTTCATTGCACAGTTTCCATCGGCAAGTCCATCACCAACAAATATTGCAGCCATTCCCTTTGATACGTTGAGGTCTATCGGACTCAGTAACGCGAAGGCAACCTATATACATAATGTTGCAGCATTTTTCGCTGAACATAAGATCACGGATGCACAATTACACAAAATGGATGATGAGGAGATCATTCTGTTACTCACGCAGATCAAGGGTGTTGGCAGATGGACCGTAGAAATGATTCTCATGTTCTCTATGGCAAGAGAAGATGTTTTTTCAATAGATGACTTAGGTATACAGCAGGCTTTCTGCAAATTGTACAGGGTAGATGCATCCGATAAAAAAGCCATGAAAACCAGGATGATGAAACAGGCCGAAAAATGGAAACCTTTTCGCACTTACGCATGCCTGCATCTTTGGGCCTGGAAGGATAATAAAGCGGCAGCAGCTAAAAAATCCTTATCAGAAAAAAAATGACACCAGCGCTTCGAGATACTGCTGATCTGTTTCATTGAATTCACCAATAGATTCACTGTCTGCATCCAGCACAGCGACGACTTCGTTATTTTGAATAACCGGAACTACAATTTCAGATCTCGATAAACTGCTGCAGGCGATGTGACCCGGGAACAACGCTACATCCGGAACAATAAGCGTTGACGCATTCTTCCAGGCTGTACCGCAAACACCTTTTCCTTTTTTTATTCTTGTGCAAGCCAGCGGACCCTGGAAGGGACCAAGAACAAGTTCGTCGTTTTTGACGATGTAGAAGCCGATCCAAAGCCAGCCAAATTGTTCCTTCAGCATTGCAGATACATTGGCCATATTGGCAATGAGATCCACTTCTCCTTCGATCACTGCCTTGATCTGCGGAAGTAACGATTCATATTGTTCCTTGCGCGTACCAGTTGAGACGATGAAAGATTCTGCCATTAAGCAAATTTAGGAGCTAACCAGCGGCTTTGCGTTTTTATGTAAATGCCGCTTTACTTTTTCGAGCAATAAATCCGCATCAAAAGGTTTGGCAAGAAAATCATCCGCATCACAGTCTTCTGCCAGATTTTGGAGATCGGGTTCTCCGGATAACAGAATCACCGGAATTTCATCCGTAAGCGAACTATGTTTTAAAAAAGAACAGATATCAACACCCGACCTCGTCCCGATTTTACAATCAAGAAGTATCAGATCAGGCAGTTCTTTCAGGTAGATGCTTTCCAGAGAACCGGTATTATTCGTACGCACATCGTATCCGTTGCTTTCCATGATCAGCGACACGATTCGAAGAATGACGGTGTCATCATCAATGATTAAAATTTTACCAGCGTTTTCCATAGGAGATTGTTTAGATTGTCCGGTATGAGCAAATTAACGTCCAGATTGAATTTTTGTGGATAAACTTCAGTGTTAAAGCTATTTCTCATTTAGAAAATCTTGTATGAGAAAAGACTCAAACCCTTTTTGGATGAGATAGCTTCGTGTTTTTGATTTTTTAGTGAAGATGTTTTTCTCTCCTTTCAGCGAATCCCATTTTTTCTCAGCCGTTTCTTCAAACAGGGCCTGATATTGCAGCGCATCAATTTGTTGCAGAGCCTGCTTTATCAATACTTCGGATACCTGTTTTTGTTTAAGCCCATAGCTGATCTTGTTTTTACCCCAGCCTTTCATCCGGAATTTTCCACCTGCATAGTGCATAGCAAAGCGCTCTTCGTTTAGGTAGTTATCGGAAATCAACCCGGCGATTATTGCATCTGCCTCACCGGGGTAAAGCCCGAATTCAAAAAGTTTTTCTCTCACCTCTGCGTGGCATCTTTCCTGGTAACTGCAATACTGCCTGATCTTTGGCAACGCCTGCTCAACCCCGATATATCCCCGGTTTCTCTTCTCCATTTCACAAAATTCAGGGTTTAAAGAATTTATTTGAACAGGGGAAATCATGTTTTGCCCAATAGATTATCTTTGGCTCCTAATTTTTATACGCTTATGAAGTTCATTGTGTCGTCTTCTGCATTGCTTAAACAACTGCAACAGATCAGCGGTG
>JAEWDG010000275.1 GCA_023390215.1 Bacteroidota bacterium
ATCAAACACTGCATGAAATTCGAGAATCTCAGCACCCAGGGCTGTAGCTGCGATAGATGCATGTATATCCCCGCTGTGGTCGGAAAAACCAACGGGTAGTTCATACCTGCCTTTGAGTTCAGGTATTAATGCCAGTCCCCATTGCCCCGCAAGAGTCGGGTAAGCTGTTGTACACTGAAGTAAAGAAACGGCGTTTCCGAAAGGCCTTATAAAGTTAACAGCAGTATCAAGCTCTTCATAGGAACTCATCCCGGATGAGAGGATAATATCCTTTCCTGTTTTGGCAATTTTTTCAAGCATCAGCAGATTGGTAACTTCACCGCTGCCGATCTTGAATTTCTTTACACCGAGATCATCCAGCAACTCCACAGCCGCGATGCTGAAAGGTGAAGAAATAAATTCCAGATTCTTTTCTTCACAATGTTGTTTTAAACCCTGCCACTGTTCCTTAGTGAATTCCATCCGCTTCCAATAATCATAACGGCTTTCATCCTCATAACTGAACTTTACCCGGAAAGGCTCGTATTGACTGCTTTCCGCTTCCGCGATATGCGTCTGAAATTTTACCGCATCTACGCCGGTTTGGGCCAACGCATCAATATATGAGTGCGCAATACCAAGACTGCCTTCGTGTGCCTGTGCTATTTCCGCAATAATGTACAAGATTATTTTCCTCCCTTAAATATCCGTTTCCACCATGGCGTGTTTTTCACCGGCTCAGTGTAGCCGTAACCGTAACCGTAACCATAACCATATCCGTAACCATAGCCGTAACCATAGCCATACCCTTTTCCGTAACCATAACCTACCGGGCGCTTATTATTAATGCCGTTAAAAACCAGGTTAAGATTCGGGAAAGTTCCTTTTTGATAATTGTCTCCGATCAATTGAATAAAACTGATATCGGTATAATTGTGCCGTACAATATAAAGTGTTACATGCGCCCAACCTGCAAGAATTTTTGCATCCGTAACAGACGCCACCGGCGGTGAATCTATAATGATGTAGTCGAATTTTTCTTTCAGATGATCCATCAGTTGCTGAAGCCTTGGTGTGCTCATCAATTCAGCGGGATTCGGCGGTATGGGCCCTGAAGAGATCACATGAAATCCTTCCACTTCCTTATACGGTTTGATGATCTCTTCTTCATTCGCTTTTCCGATCAGGAAAGTGCTAAGTCCGGGATCTCTTTCAATTCCAAGAACCGAACTGATTTTAGGCTTGCGGAGATCGAATTCGAGCAACACAACTTTGCTTCCCGTTAAACATAAACTCACGGCCGTATTAATTGCCACAAAACTCTTTCCTTCGCTGGGTATGGATGATGTGATCAGGATGACTTTGCATGGATCAGAAATATTTGCTGTGATATAGCTCAGGTTAGTTCTAAGTTCCCTGAACTGTTCCGCGATCAACGTTCTTTTACCCGCACCCACCACCATTGGCGATTTTTTTTCGTCTGGCTGAAACACAAGCTCACCCACGATGGGAGCGCCGATTTTAGATTCAATCTGCGTGCGGAAAAGGATGCGGCTATTGGTGAATTCCTTTAGATAAATGATAAATGCAGAAAGTATGATACCCACAATGAAAGCAAGGATATAAACCTTATTAGGGATCGGCGATACAACGCCTACGGATTCAGGATGTTCAATAACCCGGTAGTTAGGCACAATCGATTTCGCATTGATAGCTGCTTCTTCTCTTTTTTGCAGAAGGAAAGTGTAGATCGCGTTCTTTACTCCCTGCTGACGTGAAATATCTATGAGCTGTCTTTCTTTCTTTGGAATTTTTGCGAGGTTAGCACTCAGCAGGTCATTATCAGCCTGCAGTTTGCTGCGGCTGGCCACCATACTCAGTTTGAGGTTATTCAAACTGGAGGAGATTGAAGGTTTTAGTTTCGCTATTTGTTCTTCAAGAATTTCGATCTGGGGATTTTTAGGTCCTGTTGTTTGCTTTACTTTTTCAAGATCAAATTCAGATTTGTATAACTGATTAAGAAGATCGGTGAGAACCGGATCGCTTATACCGAGGGTGGCAGGAACTTTCGCATTGCTGTTGTTTCTTCGGTTCACATAATCCTCAATTTCTTTCAATACCTCAAGTTGAACATCCAGCTCGCTGATCCTGGTATCAGTTTGCTTCAGTTGATCAAGATATAAGGAACCTTCAGCGCCGAGATCTGTAATACCCTGGGAGGATTTGAAACTTTCCAGATTTTTCTCAACGCCACCCAGTTCATCAGACACTATTTTAAGCCTTTCTTCAAGAAACTTCAATGTATTTTCTGAGATCCGGCTTTTATAATCCACAGTGGACGCACCGTAGGAAACGAATAAATGATTTAATATTTCAACACCCCGGTTTGGCAGTTGATCCTGATATTTTACTTCGAGGATAGAAGATTGCTTACTGATGGGTTTTACATCCAATTTGCTTTTTACAGCGGAAACAGCAGATGAGATGGGCCTTACGGTGATGAAGGTCTTTTCATCTTCCTGAGATTTTGCAGCCTCAGGGTTAATATGCCAACGGATGATACCAAGCGGACTGTTTTGTGCCGAATCAACTAAATATGTTTTTCCGAGATAACTGACATGGCTGTTGTCTAACACTTCAACTTCTCCATGAAAAGTCTGGTGAATGGAATCGGGCTGCTCAAGTTTCAATGTAGCCGGCATTTTTTTGTTGAATTCGCCGGTGCGCACAAAACCTTTCTGGCTGTACTGCACGTTTAACTGCAATTCCATAACAAGTTGGCGGAGGAGATCTTTCGAACTCAGCACTTCCATCTCTCTTTCCGTCTCGTTACTGATGTTACGTGTGTCGATTTTAAAAGCTTCGATGAGGTTGGAGCTTTTTTCCTGGGCATCATCATTAACAATTACACGCGCCTGTGCTTCATATATAGGTGTGGCATAACGCAGATAAAGAAATGCGCATCCGAGGCAAAAAGCAATAATGAATATTACCAGGGGCCAGAAAGGTAGTATCCGGTAAAACAATCTCTTAAAATGCAACTGCTGCGAAATACTATCCTGCGGCGATTCTGCAGGCTCTGAATAAACTGAATTCATCAGGTGGAAATAATTTTGGATCTACTTGCTGACATTAATAATGGTGATGAGCAGTGATATACCTACCGCTGCAATTCCAATGTATTGAGGTACGCCCGTCCGGGTGATAAATTTTGCCTTAACAGGTTCTATATATACTACGTCGTTCGTCTTCAAATAAAAATAGGGAGAAGTAAAAATATCTTTCGAGAGCAGGTTCAACCTTGCGAAACTTCTTTCCCCGTTAACCTCACGGATAACCAGCACATTTTCGCGTTTACCCATGTCCGTAAGGTCACCCGCCAGGCTGATCGCATCCAGTACCGTCATACGTTCTGTTTGCATGGGAAACTTTCCTGGTTTTGCGACTTCTCCCAGTACAGATACATAATAATTTATAAAGCGAACATTTACCACCGGTTCTTTTGTATAATCCTTCAGGGCCTCAGAAAGAAAATTTTCAAGTTGTTTACGTGTCAGTCCTTCTGCCTGCACTGCACCAAGAAAAGGAAGTTTGATCTTACCGTCTGATTCAACAAAATACCCCAGCATACTGGAATTGGATACCGATTGCCCGGGGGATCCACCCGAAGGCATACCATCAGCAGAGTTGATAACCATCAGATCCTGCAGGTTCTGCCCGCCCACGGTTATCCACAATTGATCATTTTTCTGAATAGGTGTTTCGAAATCAGCCTTCCCCGAATAGATCAATCGGGATAAACTATCACCAACTCCATTCTTTTTCTGTAAAGAAGTATCTGATAAATTATTGAAATACACCACTTTGCGTGGAGAAGTACAGGAAATAAAACAAATAAGCGGAAAAATAAGGGCTACGATTAATGTACGCGGAAGCGAAGAAGACATGAGCAAAAATAATTCTATTTTAATCAATAAATGAAGGCACCGATCGCATGGCTTCGCCCTTCTCAGTCACAGGATGTGCAGAGATAGTCGGGCTTCTTAAGGATCGCCGTGTTTTCTGTCCCAAAAAACGGCAGGGAATATGGGAACAGGGGACTGAATTTAGGTGCGCAAAAGTATCGTTTTCTTTTTGATCCTCAGGTACTATCTATGCACAGTTCCTTAACTACCGCACCTCAACTTTATGGCTTTAGGGAAACACAGATAGATCACCAACGAATTATGTCTGTTTTACTGTTATTTTTTAATGAAAGTCAAGTATTTATAGGAAAATCCTATATTTACCCCATTATTCATGCTATCTAACCTGACTGTTATGTTGCATTTTCTAAAAAAGCAAGGGCTTTTTGTATTGGCTCTACTTGCTTTTAGCCTACCCGGGATTTCACAAAACAGCGATGAAGCTATTAAACCCTTTTCGGGAAAAAAACCTTTCCGGAAATTCTCTGTTGGTGTTAATGCCGGTCTTTTAAAATCCTCAGTTGCCATTGGCGGATCAAATGATTTCACCAAAAACAAGATCAACTTCGGTTACGGTGTAAATGTTCGCTACCAGCTTACGCACTGGCTTGCCTTTCAGGCCGATGGAATCCGCGGAACGCTCAGCGGCGACCAATCCAAAGAGCAGGGAACGGGAAACCTTAATCTTCAAAAACCAATAACCAGTTTTAAAACAGACCTCCATGTCGCAGGATCTCTGTCAGCCCAATACACATTTGGCAATATCAACTGGCTTAATCTCAAAAATTTTCTTATCCCCTATATTGGTGTAGGAGGCGGTATAGCCCTCTGGGATGTTCGTATAACACCAAAAGATTCAACCGAAAGGGATTATTCCAATTCCAGCATACGTGAACTCTTTGTTCCCGTAACCATGGGCCTGCGCTTCAAAGTCACCAAAGGCATCAATATCGATTTCAGTTACCGTATGCATTTTGTGGATGGCGACAATCTGGATGGCTTTGCATACTGGCAAGTTCCGGCGGAAGCAAGCAGCACCACTAAAAAAGATAAATTCTCGTATACAACACTGGGTGTTGAATTCGCCCTGGGAAAAAAGTCCAAACCACAATTATTGTATGATAATCCAGCGGCCCGTGTAACGAATTTGCTTCAATCACAGGTAGACAGGATCAGTACGCGAGTTGACAGTTTGATCGCGAAACAGAAAGGACTTGATGACACAGACGGAGATGGAGTTGCGGACCTGTACGATAAAGAACCTAATACACCTGCAGGATGCCCGGTCGATGCACAGGGTGTTGTTCGTGATACAGATGGTGATGGGGTTCCTGACTGTAAGGATAAACAACTTATCACGCCAACCGAATGTCAGCCTGTTGATGCTGACGGGGTGGGTCAGTGTCCCGAACCTGAATGTTGCAAAACCGGTGTAAAAAATGGTGAAGGCGGTGTGGATGCAAACTGTCCTTCAGACTATCCAAGCTTAAACTTTTCCGGCTCCAATAACAGAATATCCGCTGAAATGAAGGCAACGCTTGCCTCTGTTGCTTCTAAAATGAAAGCAAGGCCAGGTTGCAGTATCGTTATTAAAGGCTATCCTGAAACATCAAAATCTTCGCAGGCAATGTGCCAACGCAGGGTTGATGCAATAAGAAATTACCTGGTAGAAAGAGAAGGAATCAGTTCGGATCGGGTAACCACCAATTGCGAGGTTGGCGGCGGAGACAAGAACACGATAGATATCGAAACGAATTAACAGATAATACAATCAATAAAAAAGTCCTCGAATGAGGACTTTTTTTATGCTTTTAATTTCGCGGCGGAAAGATCTTTCGCATCAGCCGCGCGAAAAAATTATTATAGTAAGGAGTTTTTAGTTGCTTTAATGCTTTAACGTAATCATTACTAATGCCGGAATCATGGGAAACATTGTTTGCCATCTGGCAGGATTTTTCAGGATCGGAAACACAAACAACCTGGATGTTATTCCACATATAATCGACTTCGCCATTCTGAAAACAGGTTTCCGCAGATTCCTGCAAAACAGGAGGACCGGCCAAACCCATGATATCATGATTCACTTCATGCATCTCACCTTCGCGCAATTTTAGTTTTCCTTCTTCCAAATGAAAACCACGGTACTCAACCTTGTACTGTTTTGTTTCAATGTGCCGAACTGCTTCATTTGCTGCCCGGATAAAAATCGGGTTTCCCGGTTCAGTAATAATAAGCCATTGGCAGATATCATCATTGATGCCGATTTGAGTAGTAAGGCTCGCGTTGGGATCAACCCAGTTTTTCAATGGGCTTATACACCTGCAATCCAGATCAGCATAAATACCACCATATTTATATAAAACGAGATACCGCCAGAGATCGGCTTTCGAAGCGCCATATTTGATCTTATGGTAGGCTGTCAGAAACTCCGGAAACTCTTTTTCAATAAAATTCAGGATATCCTCATTATCTGAAAAACGGTATTCATATTCGGGATTCAGGTTGATCCAGGTATCTGCATAAGATTTCAAAACCGCAGGCACCTCGTTCGTTTTCATGGTCTGCCATATAATACGCGGAATGCGCTGCTTAACATCAACTGATGTTCTAGGAGCTATATGTTTTGGAATGATTACCAGTTCAGACATTAGAAAATGAGTAAACTTTTGTAAGTATAAGTTGCTGAATCCGGTTCAAAGATAATTGTCCGGAATTGAAAACAACTTATCATTAAGAAAAACAAAACTTTATATAATAAAAAAACCTTGATTTCTCAAGGTTTGTACCGGAGAGCAGACTTGAACTGCCGACCTTCGGGTTATGAATCCGATGCTCTAACCAGCTGAGC
>JAEWDG010000016.1 GCA_023390215.1 Bacteroidota bacterium
GTATACGACAATATCCTGAAGTTCATTAAATACCTGATGACCACGAATTCCGGTGAACTCTGGACCTTATTACTTGGTCCGGTGATCGGCTTACCGGTCGCCCTGCTACCGATACATATTTTGTGGATCAATCTGATTTCAGATGGCTTACCCGCTATTGCTTTGTCATTCGAGAAAGCTGAGCCGGATATTATGTCCCGCCCACCACGTCCCTATGGCGAAAGTGTATTTGCAAACCGGCGTGGATTTCATATTATTTGGGTAGGGCTGTTAATGGCTGCCCTTTCTTTAACCACCCAGGCGTTCTCAATTGCCAACCATCTGCACTGGCAGACCATAGTTTTTAATATTGTCTGTTTAAGCCAGATGGCTCATGTAATGGCCATCAGATCTGAGTCGCGCTCACTGTTTAGTATTGGCTTATTTTCAAACAAACCTTTGCTCATATCGGTTGCCCTTTCCTTCCTCGCGCAGTTTGTGGTAACGTACACGCCTGCGCTCCAGCCCATTTTTAATACAGAATCTTTAAGCATGCCGGAATTCATCGGCGTTGGCCTGTTTTCTTCTTTATTGTTTTTTGCCGTGGAAATAGAAAAGTTTATCTATCGAAAAAAAAATAGAAGCATTTGCAGTTAACCGGTGAATGTTAGTGTCGTACAGACATTTCTCGCAAAACTGAATTTGCCGGAATAACTTTTTCTGAAAAATAAGCGGATCGCAATTATTGCTTTTGATACAAATACCATTTCAGATCCCAGGAAGGATAGCGAACGGTTTTATCTCCAAAAAATTTCGCTATACTCCGCAGTAAAAAAGATTTGCCGGGAATAGCTGGGGTGCTGTGGTTAAGCAGGGAAATCCCGTGCCGCAATTTTATCTTCTTCACCGGCTTCCCTTTCGATAAGAGTTTGAATCCGTGATGATTCATGAACCGATCCAGTGTTTGGTCCGAAAACCAGTGAAGAACTGTAGGAGGACAGTATTCGTGCCAGTACTTGCCGTTTAGTTTAGCCCACCTGCTTTCCCTGTCCCAGGATTCAAGTAACACCAGTCCATTTTCTTTTAGAAGATTACGTACACGATTAAACGCGGTATCAAGATCGTATAAAGAGCCGTTAACCTGTATCATGCTTGCAAGGTCAAATTTTTCATCGGTCTTAAATTCTTCCAGCCCTGAAGCAACAATGTCGAGGCCAAGGTTGTCTCTTCCCCAATCAGCCATCGACCTGTTGGGTTCTACACCTTTTCCCTTCCAACCCTTATCAATGAAGCCTTTTAGAATAAAACCGGCAGCAGATCCCACATCTAAAATTTTTCCAGGTTGGGTGTATTTACCCATGAGGTCCGCATATCTTAATCCTGCTTCGTACAAAATATCCTTATTATCCAGATAGCCGGGATATCCATCTTTACCTTCAAAAAAATAATCGTCAGAAAAATTTTCTTCTAAATGAAGGGAGTAATTATCTAATATGCAGTACCTGTGATGGCAACGCTCGCATTGAAAAATATCAAATCCATTCTTCTGCAATACAAGTGCTTTGGGCTCATTGCAGTTTAAAAAAGTAGCACAGGATCGCGTGTTTTGATGAATTGTTGAATTTGTCATTGTTCAGTTGTGATGTTAGAAATTGCAGAACAGGGCGATGAAACTCCGACCTTTGAAGGACTGCTAAATCAACATGGAACAGCAAAGAAGGTAAACCTTGTCAGGAAGATGATATACTGACGCCGGTTCGGAGGCAAGGGTGGGTGTAAAATCATATGACTTAAAAAATAAGCGAAAACTCAAATCATATGAGCTTAACAGGCCACAATTTATTTTTGAAAGACCTGATGAGGAAGCGTTTATGTTTTCGTTAATCACAATCGTTTCACTGTCCGTATCATCAGCACTCTTCTGATTGTGGTGACCAGCTTCGTGATGGTGCGCATAAAGCTTACCGTTAGCATGCAGATGTTTTTCGGATCCATCGCAGTTCCAGTTTTGAAATTCTACAAATGAAAAAAAGGAAAGCATTGCCAGGGATCCGAACATCAGTATACGTAACACGGGCAAAAAAAATCTTATAGAGCAAATACGGGTCATGAATGGTAACCGCAGGTGAATTATTTGATGTTCAAACTGTATGAATGTAAGTAAAAATTCCAGTATTGTCCAAATTAAATTTATCTGAACATCTGAAAAGCGAAGCGTTTCGCTATCTGCGGGAAACATTTTGACCTCTTCGTCTGGGTCCTGTGATATGTTTAATCTATGAGCATAGCCCTGCGTAATTTTTGACTTTTTAATTTTGACTTTTGCCCTTCACTTACTATGATGTCAGAAGCTAATGGTCAGGGTCTCAAACAAAACTGGAAGCAGTTCACTTTACTTGTAATCATCAACGCATTTGTGGGAGGTATGGTGGGAATGGAACGCACCATCTTCCCTGCATTTGCTGAAGCAAGATTTTCCGTTGCTTCAAAAACTGCAATGCTTTCTTTTATTACAGCATTCGGCATATCGAAGGCAATTGCAAATTATTACACCGGAAAATTTGCCAACAGGTTTGGGAGAAGAAACCTGTTGATATTCGGATGGCTTCTGGCTCTCCCTGTTCCTGTTATCTTATTATATGCGCCAGCCTGGAGCTGGGTTGTTGTAGCGAATTTACTTTTAGGTTTTAGCCAGGGCCTTACGTGGAGCAGTACCGTTGTGATGAAGATCGATCTTGTTGGCGAGAAAAACCGCGGCCTCGCAATGGGCCTGAATGAATTTTCCGGGTACCTTGCCGTGGGTATTGTAGCCTTTATCACCGGATATCTCGCGAATAAATTTGGCGTAGTGCCCTATCCTTTTTATACAGGCTTTGCAATTGCGGTCATGGGGTTTCTGCTTTCTATTTTATGGGTAAAAGACACCACTGCTTTAATTCATAAAGAATCAGGCTTGGGTAAGCAATATTTAATGAAGAAGGTATTTATTGAAACCAGTTTCAGAAATAAAACCCTGAGTGCCGTAACCCAGGCAGGTCTGGTAAACAATTTAAATGATGGAATGATTTGGGGATTACTGCCTGTGATAGTTGCTGGTCTTCATTATGATACATACCATACGGGCATTGTTGCGGCCGCTTATCCAACAGTTTGGGGGATAGGCCAGCTCTTCACAGGAAAAATGGCAGATCATTATTCTAAAAAATCTATGCTGTTTTGGGGTATGTTACTGCAGGGATTTGCTATCGTTGCCATCCCGTGGTTGCATGATTTTCGTCAGGTATTAACTGTTTCGGTATTGCTTGGTTTGGGGACTGCGCTGGTGTATCCAACTTTTCTGGTAACAATAGCAGGAGCTTCGCATCCGGCACAAAGAGCGGAGAGCATCGGTAGTTTTCGCTTGTGGCGCGACCTGGGATACGCTATAGGCGCAGTTTTATCGGGAATTACTGCTGATGTATTTGGTCTTAAAACAGCCATAATTTTAATCGGCATACTCACAATAATTTCTGCGCTGATCATTCAGATACGAATGGAGACTACCTGATCCTGATGATTTGAAACTCATTTTAAAAAACCAGGATAAGAATTATCTTTATGCTGTTGAAACTGATCGCATCGATATTAGC
>JAEWDG010000197.1 GCA_023390215.1 Bacteroidota bacterium
GATCTGAAGTATGCGCCAGGGTCATAAGTTTCCATTGCGTTAAGGCTTCGGGAATGGTAAATTCGAGTGAGGCATTGCCTTTTTGATCTATCTGTATTTGAGGATAGAAGAACGCGGTCTCATTAAAATTGGTTCTGACAGGTATATTGCCTGGATTTGTATTGGCTTCTGTTTTTGCATCTTCCGCTTTCGCAAACTCACCATCATAGTTTGGTTCTTCTCTTCTACCTGCAACACCCGTTACAACAACCTCCTGGATAGAATTTTGACCGCGAATTCTTACTGTTCGTGCATTTGCTGGAGCCCCCTTAGCTGACACCGAAAAATAACCCATTCTTTCGCTTCGATAATAATTCAAATTCTGATTTAAAATTTGAAACTGGTACTGTGGATAAATTTTCGACCAGTTTTTCCTCCCTTTGATTTCCGGGTATGAATAGTTAAATCCCTCCTGTTTTTCAAAATCCAATGATGTGAAATTATAAGGATAGGAATAGATTGGCCAGATATCAGATATCTTTCTCCATGCATGATGCTGGATCTGATCCAGGGATGCATCATACATATTCGCCAGCAATTCAATTCCTCTGTCGGAAGGAACTTTTTCTGTTACCCGTAGTTTGAATTTTTCCTTTGCGCCGGGTTCCATTTTGTCCCGGAAACTTTCATAAGTGATCAATAAGTCTTTGCCTAGCCAGGGAACAGCTACATGATCCGATGCGCTGTAAAACCTGTTGTTCATAACCATCGCCGCGGCAAAACTTATTCCGCCAAGATCACTTGAGTCTGCACGAATGTTTAATGATTCGGGGTTGTTAGATTTTAAGTTTGAGTAAAAATAAGTCCTGCCATCCCTGCTGGATCTTGTACCGATCACATAAGCTTTCTTGAAACCAGCGCTGATATTAAGTTTTGTTTTATCGCCCGGGTTTATGGTGTCTTTTTGAAACTTAATTGACAATGCAGGTTGTGTTCCATTAAATTTTCCTGTTTTGTCTGTTAGTGCAATAATTTTTTCTGATTTAGTGGTATCTCCTGAAGCATCAATTGAATACGCCACCAGTTTATACCAGCCCGTAGGTAATATGGTTGAGCCTAAATTGAATTTTCCCGAAGCCTTACTACTATCCGTTTTCGTGAGTTGTTGTTTTAATACTGCCCAATCGCCCATGCGGTCTTCGTTTTTGTATATATCGTTCGGGAACATCTTATCGTGTTCCTCCTTGCTCATGACAAAAAGATCGGGTTCTTCCCAATACCTTGGCTTGTATATTTTATTTGGATCAATAAGCTGAAGTAAATTAATTGTTACCTCACCGGATACGAATTCACCTGATAGGTTCTTTGTGAATACCTGTATTTGGTTTAAACTATCTGCCTGTAAAAGATCAGCCGATTGAATCGTTATTTCCATTGAATGATAGCCGGCAGTTACCATCAACGAAGACGAACGTGTTTCTCCATTGATATCTGTTACATCGACATTTACTTCGTAGTTGAATTTTGGATTGGATGATTTATCTATGCTTTCATCGGCTATTGCCTTAAAAGAAATAGTAAAATTTCCCTGGTCGTCTGTTTCCAGTTCACCACTCGCGATTTCTGCACCTGCAACCTGCGGCATAATTCTTCGGTAGTCATACCACCAAATTGGGAAGACGGGTGTTCGGGTAATATGGTAAACCAGTTTTGCACCGCTGATGTTGTTTCCTGCAAATGCAAGGGCATTACCTTTTATTTGAATACTGTCACCAACTTTGTAAGAACCTTTGGCGTTATTCAAAGTAACCTTGAATTTTGGCCGCTTGTATTCTTCAACCGAGATCATTTGCCGGCTTTTTGCAAAATCCTCCTCAATGCTGAAATTGCCTGTCAAACCTGAAGACGGTATATCAAAATATCCTGTATATGATCCGAATTCATTGGTCTGCAATTTTAGAGATTTCACTTCTTTATAATTGGCATCTAATAACTTAACCTTTGTATTTGTGAACGGCAATACAGATTTTTTCCTGTCACTATCGATGAGATAAAGAATTCCTTTAAAAAACACCCGCTGGCCAGGACGGTAAATCGTACGGTCTGTAAATATCATTCCTGCATTTTTCTCAGCAGGGAAGGGTTTGTAATTATAGAGATAAAATGACTCTGTGGTAAAAAGCTGATCATTGTTTGAGGTCACCTCGAAGTAAAAATTGTTGTGATCAGAATGAAAAGCCGGTAATTCCGTATGTCCGTTCCCATCGGTTTGGAGTTCTTCTCCGAGTGTTATCCATTCGTATTCAGCTTTCCTGGAATTATAATCCTTTGTCCATACTTTAACCCTTGCGTAAGGAACAGGTTGACCGTTACTCCGGTTCACTACCGAAACCTGCCTGTATTGATTATATAGGACTGCGAGATTACTCACATACATTGGAAGTGCATAGATCAGGCTTTTTTTATTGATAAAATTTGAATCAGGAGAACACACAATCATATAGTTCCCAACAGGAAGGCCATCAAAAACAATTTCGGTCCTGTGAGATCTCAAATCCATACCCTGGGGCAGCGAAATGTTTGATCTCAATTGCAGTTTTTTTCTGGAAATAGAATTCATCCGGTCATTCCAGTTGCCGCCACCAGCAAGTTCCCGCATCTCCTGAGAAGAAAGACGGTAAATACGATAATAGACTGTGCTTATGTTATTGTATTCAATAAGCGCCTTAAAAGGTTCATTCGGAATCACCACTTTTTCAGTGCTCAGCTCCAGTGCAGGTTGTTTAATGGTGATCATAAGGTCGTTGGCCATTGCTCCCCCGTAGCTGTTTGGATATTTGTTTACGATATCCTGAAGCAGTTCATAACATCGCTTGATCTCATTTTTATAGTTCGTGTTGGTGGGGTAATTGTATTTTAATCCGTTGCTATAATACATTTCAGCGCGCTTATACATAACTTCCGCGGTAGTGGAAACTGCCGGACCCAATTTTTCCAAACTGATCAACGCGGCTTCCATCAAATCAAATTTGTTTGGAAGTACGGAGTACTGGTAAAGGAAATTCAACCGTTCGAGATCGATGTCAATAAATGCATCAGGGCTGACATCCGCCGCATGTGATTTTAATAAGTTTTGATAAATAGAAACGATCAGTGCATCAATATTTGAACTGTCTGTTTTGTCAACAGGTAATTTAATAAACGCATAAGCGGTTCCGAAGAGTGCGGGGTCGTTAAGCGAAAAAGCCTTTGGCGCCCGATTTTCTGTAAACCTGTTTCTGTTTATTCCTTCAATTGCATGCCGGGCAAGAAAATCATAAACTGATGGAACAAGATTTTCGGTATGCTGACCTTTTGAAAATACCTCATTGAACATAGTCAGGGAT
>JAEWDG010000213.1 GCA_023390215.1 Bacteroidota bacterium
ACTAAGGTGGGAACCGATGCTTTCAAATAGATCAATAAGTCCGGAGGCTTAACCATTGATTTCAGCGTCTCGAAAAAACGATAATAATTATCGAAATCCCGTTTGCCCATTAATCCCATGTCATGAAGATTTGGAGCGAAAATATTTGCATCTTCATAAATGGTCCTGTCCTGTATTACGGTTTCCGTTCCTCTTTCGATCTCCAGCAACTGGTTTAATCTGCTGTTTAAAAAGAAAATCTGCAGATTGAAACTCCAGCGGGGCATGTCTTCATAAAAATCATTCAGGTAAGGATTGTGATCAACGTCCTCAAACTGAGGAATCCATTTATAATGTTTGCTCAACATTTCTGTGAGGGTAGTTTTTCCCGCACCAATATTGCCCGCTACCGCTATGTGTTTTGGTTTTTTTGCTTTTGCCATTTTCCTGGTACTGTTTCGGCTTTCCTGCGAATGTATTGAATAAAACTTGGTGTGCTTGCTGCCATTGAAGGAAATCTAGAAATACTTCAGGCCCATCGCATCACGCACAATTTCCAGCGTCCTTCCTGCACTTTTTCTCGCTTTTTCTGCGCCTGCAACCATAACTTTTTCAAGATAAGGCTCGTTTTTTAAGATATCCATGGTGCGGTTCCTGATCGGTTCAATAAATCGAATCATGTCTTCAGCCAGTTGTTTTTTTAAATCGCCATACCTTATCTGACAATCATTGAACGCCTGCTTTTGTTTTTCTACATAAGCAGGTTCAGAAACCAGTTCCAACAGCGTGAATATATTCTGAATATAATCCGGCATTTCGCTGTTCTTCTCAGTTGGCCCCGAATCTGTCAGTGCTTTCATCACTTTTTTCCGGATGGTATCGTTATCATCTGAGAGATATAATGTAGCATTTTGATTTTCACTTTTGCTCATTTTACCGGTTCCATCCAAAGAAGGCACTTTCACCAATTTACTATTGTAATTAAAAGCCTGCGGCTCAGGAAATACTTCACCATAGCGGTGATTGAAGCGCCCTGCAAATGTTCTTGCCATTTCAAGGTGTTGTTCCTGGTCTTTTCCCACTGGAACAAAACTCGCCCTGTGAAGCAGAATATCAGCTGACATCAACACTGGATATGTCAATAATCCGGGATTTACATTTCCGGGATTAAGTTTAACTTTTTCCTTAAACGTCACCGTTTTTTCCAACTCGCCGACATAAGCCAGCATATTGAGATACAGGTATAACTCAGAGGTTTCAAATACGTGGCTCTGGCAAAATAATGATGCTTTTTCCGGATCAAGCCCACAGGCAAGATTTTCAGCCAGAACACGCTGAACATTTGATTTCAGAGAAGATGTATCGGGATGTGTTGTTAATGAATGCAGATCTGCGATCATGAAATAACATTCATATTCATTCTGCATTTTCACATAATTCTGCATGGCTCCGAAATAATTTCCGAGATGCAAAAACCCCGTGGGACGAATGCCACTCATCACCACTTTCCCTCCCAGATCGGCTCCGCCTTTTACCAAATCATCAACCGGCATAAAACAAAAATTAAGGTTGCGAATATACAACGAACAGGCAGGCCTTCGCTCATCCATTCCTGTAAAACCAGATAATACTAAGGCTAATCGATTACATTTGTTACATGAAAATCGACAATGAACTCGTTGACAGGCTTGCACATCTTTCGCGGCTTGAATTTCAGGATACCGAAAAAGAAGAGATCAGAAAAGGCCTGGAGGAAATGATCAGATTTGTCGATAAATTGAATCAGTTAGATACATCGGGGGTGGAGCCATTACTACATATAACGGAGAATAAAAATATTCTTCGTCCGGATATCGCGGAGCAAACCCTGAAACAGTGCGATGCCGTAAAAAATTCGGCATTTCCCGAAGCTAAATATTTCAAAGTTCCTAAAGTGATCAATAAATGAGTGTATCGGTACTCAATAATACAACAGACGGGATCATACATCTTGAAGAGATCAGAAAAAGTTATTTCCTTGGCAAACAGGAACTTCCTGTATTAAAGGGCATATCCCTGGATGTTTTCAAGAACGAATACGTAGCATTAATGGGTCCCAGCGGCTCCGGCAAATCGACATTGATGAATATCCTCGGATGCCTGGATTCTCCAACAAGTGGCAGATACGTGCTTAACGGGCAGGATGTGAGCAGGATGCCCGATGATGAACTTGCCGCTGTAAGGAACAAAGAGATCGGATTTGTATTCCAGCAATTTAACCTGCTGCCGCGGCTTACCGCGCTCGAAAATGTTGCGCTTCCCCTTATTTACAATGGAACGTCTAAAAAAGAAAGGCTGGAAAAAGCGGAATTTGTTTTGGGGAAAGTAAAGCTGCTGGACCGCATGACCCACAAGCCAAACGAGCTTTCCGGAGGTCAGTGCCAGCGCGTGGCTATCGCTCGTGCTTTGGTAAACGATCCCGCCATTATACTTGCGGACGAACCCACCGGAAACCTTGATTCCAAAACATCTTACGAGATTATGGATATCCTGGGGAATATTCATTCAGATGGTAACACCGTGATGCTGGTAACACATGAAGAGGATATATCCATGTTTGCACACAGGGTGATTCGCCTGAAAGACGGAGTCGTGGAGACAGACAAAGTAAATCAAAATCCAACCACCATAAGAAGTTCTGAAACAGCCCGATGAGCATTAAAATTTATACAAAGACCGGTGACAAAGGAACGACAAGCCTTATCGGCGGAACGAAAGTTCCGAAAAGCGATTTACGCATTGATGCATACGGTAATGTGGATGAACTAAATTCCTATATCGGCCTCGCTATAGAACTCATCAATGATCAGTCTTCCAGAGAATCGCTTCGGGAAATACAGGACAGGCTTTTTACCATAGGATCTTTGCTTGCCTGTGACCCTGATAAAGAGATCCGCATGCAACTGCCTGGTTTATACGCGTCGGATATTACCGGACTCGAGCACATGATAGATTCAATGAATGAAGAACTTCCGGAGATGAAATCTTTTAT
>JAEWDG010000223.1 GCA_023390215.1 Bacteroidota bacterium
GTCGTTCCCACAACCTCCGGGTGCATTATTCCTTATTCTTAACACAACATCGCTTACACCTGGAGGCGTGGTAAAAAAGACCCCGTATTCTTTCCAAACCGGACTGCCTTCCTGGGGAATAGCAGCATTTAAGGATGCCAACACAGTTCCGTCTGTTCGTTCAACCTTAAACGTTAGATTTGGTTGTATGGGTGTACCGCAGCTCCCGGAACCAAGTATGTTCAGCACCCAGGAAGATAATTGATATGTGGTATTCCCGCAGAGCCCGCGAACCGTATCCAGGTAAAAATCCCCGGGATCGAATGAGGCATTAATCAGCATAAAATAACCCTGCGGATCTCCGGTATGATCAGCAACGACATTGTACCAGCTGCCTCCAAAACATGCAGCACTCGAGTTTCTGATCGTGTATTCTCCATCATCCGGACAATCGGATGCAACATAGGTATAGTTGTTTGTGCCCGGGGGTAGTGTTGCCCCGGGATTTGCGCCTGCACCAAATGTTTTCTTTACGATAGGATCTCCCAGGCTCTGGCAAATTTGCGCAGTTGATCTGAAATCAAAAAAGGACAGGAATATAAAAATGAGATGAGGTCTCTTCAGCACGTGCATCAAATCAAAGGTCTTAAAAAACGGCGGAATACCCGGAGGTTTTAGTCGATACTGTTCCGGCTATACAACTGCTATATAAATAACAGTTCTTGCAGATATCCCTTCATTTTTGGTGGGTGCTGCAAAATGAAAGTCAAAATGAATAATCAGCCGTAGCTTTGGCTTCAACTCCCTGCAATGAAAATTCAATTCTGGAGCATAGGAAAGCCTCATGAACCGCACGTCAAAGAAGGCGTAGATATGTTTACAAAGCGGTTGAGCAACTATTATTCAGTTGAATGGCAGATCATACCTATGCCGAAAAACGCAGGTATGATGAGTGAAATGGATCTAAAGAGAAAAGAAGGAGAAATGATCCTTAATTTCTTAAAACCGGAAGATTACCTTGTCGTTCTGGATGAAAGAGGAAAAATGTTAACGAGTGAAAAGCTGGCGCAATTCATTCAGCAAAAAGCCAATGAAAGCGTGAAGAATCTTGTATTCCTGATCGGTGGTGCTTTCGGCCTGAGCGAAGAAGTATTGAAACGTGCAAATTTCACCTGGAGCCTGTCAGCGCTTGTTTTTCCCCATCAACTGGTCAGGCTGATCCTCGCTGAACAGGTTTACCGGGCAGCCACTATTTTAAAAAACGAAAAATACCATCACTCCTGATAATGGAAATAAATTTTAAGTCAGTTACCGTAATTCTTATCGCATTAAATCTGATCACTTCGCTGATCGGATTCAACAGCCGGGATTTTATGAGCAAAGCCATTATGTGGCCTTACGGCGTTAAAAGAAACAAAGAGTACTTCCGGTTTATCAGTTCCGGTTTTTTACATGCGGATTTTGTGCATTTATTTTTCAACATGTTTACCCTTTATTTTTTTGGAACAGCGTTGGAAAAAATATTTGAAATCTACAACCTGGGTGGAATGTATGCATACCTGGCACTCTATATTTCGGGTCTTGTTGTTTCCGATCTTCCCAGTTATTTCAAGCATAAAGATGACAGAGACTATCATTCCCTGGGCGCTTCCGGAGCTGTGTCGGCCGTAGTGTTCGCAGTGATCTTGTTTAATCCCTGGGAATCAATCTATCTCTATGGCGCTTTTAAGATCTCAGCACTTGTGTACGCGATTCTTTATGTAGCATATTGCATTTACATGGGTAAGCAGGGAAATGATAATATCAATCATGATGCGCATCTGTGGGGCTCCATATTTGGATTTGCTTTCGCGCTTGTGCTCGTAATCGCTTTACAGCCTGATCTGCTGAAAATAATTATTGAAGATTTCAAACATCCCAGTCTTTTTGGAAGATGATGCTCAACGTGAATGCCATTGTAACTGAATCAGCTTTACACCCTGCTTACGTACACTGAATCTTTCATCCAGTCTGAGTCCGGCGACCCAAACAATTCTTTTTGCAGATTCCAATACCCAGATTTTTTCTTTCTCTGCAAGTGAGAGTTTTTGATCAATAAAAAAACGGCTGAGCTTTTTCTTATGCTGCATACCAAGGGGATAAAAATAATCGCCTGTCCTCCATCGCCGGAAAATCAGCGGATATTGAAGCATTTCTGCGTTTATGATTTCCGTATTGACTTTTACATCCGGAGAAAAATGATCAACATATTTCAAGTTCAAGATACCATCGTTGGTCACAATCTTCGTGGTTTCTTTTTCCATCACGAAAGGTCCTTCCTCATTTTGCGTAAAAGGAGTAACGACAATCCATCTCCTGTCTTTTAAAATTCGATGAGAATGTGTAATGAAGTATTTGCCGGAATCTGCAACGAGTATTTTTTTTAATTCGGGTAGTTGAGAAGCTGATCCTCCGGCCTGATCCAGTAAATAAAGAAGCACCTGCTCACTGAAAGCAGATTTTAATAAAGCCAGGGCGGAATATTTCTTAACTTCCCCATCAATAACTTCCAGCTTATTAAAGTGTTTTTGAACAAACCGATCAACTTCAGTTGAAACTGATCGAAATCGTTCAATATTCCCCAGCATATTATTTTCTACCGACGGATAGTGCTTTTTCAGTAACGGCATGATCTCGTGCCGCAAAAAATTACGGGTGTATTTTGTAGTCGCGTTAGAACTATCCTCGCGGTAAGAAATATTTTCATTTTTTACATAAGTTCTGATCTCTTCCTTTCCTGCAAATAACAGCGGCCTCACAAACAATCCACGTTTTTCCTTAATTCCGGTTAGTCCATTTAATCCGGTACCGCGGAAAAAATTATGAAGAAGGGTTTCCAGATTATCATCGGCATGGTGTGCAGTGAGAATCTTATTATATCCATGTTTAAAGGCCAGGTCTTCAAACCATGCATATCTCAGATCTCTCGCCGCTTCCTGGAGTCCTGCTTTGCGTTCTTCCGCATATTTTTTTGTATCTACTGCATGAACATGCAAATTGAGTTGGTTTCGCGCTGCCCATTGTCTTACAAATTTTTCATCGGCATCACTATCTTCTCCCCTCAGGTGATAGTTTACATGAGCCACGGAAAATTTATACCCACAGCTCAGCATTAACTCACATAAACAAATGGAATCCATTCCTCCACTAACGGCAAGCAGTAGCCTATCTTCTTCGCGGAAGAACTGTTTTGTTGCTATATGCTTTTGGAATTTGTTGAGCAGATCCATTTAAGGTTTATAAAATGATTGTGGAGTGGCCTGCATATGAAATTTTCAGCATTTTATATGTGGCCTTGATTTTTTGCTCAGCTTTCTTATCAGGTGAAAAGCTGAAAACTTTTTATCTCAGTATTCAAGATCTTCAAACGCAGCCTGCAACTCATTATAGCTGTGCTGATCTTTTGCCAGCTTTGCCTGTTCCATTCCTTCCTGATACACACGCTTTGCATTTTCTTCATCGCCGGAACGCTCTATTAATTTACCCAGGTGGAAATACGAACCAACATAGGAAGGATCGCGTTTCAACAGGCTTTCGAAAAGATCCCTTGCGCTTCTGTCATCGCCCGCTTTAATATATTCCAATGCCAGCGCGTGTTCCAGAAAATTATCTGTTCCGGCCGAAGTAAGCATTTCCTTCAATTTTTCCACACGTTCCCTGTTCACTCTTTTTTATTTTTTGAATGTTGCCTTATCTTTGCCTTTAGTTGCATAAACAACTTTCTTATTCACTTTGTGGCGACCGATTGCGCGCAGAGGCAAAAACAATTACATGAAGATTTTAGTTTGTATCAGCAAAACGCCGGACACGACGGCAAAAATAGCCTTCACCGATAACAATACGAAATTTGCGGCTGATGGCGTTCAATGGATCATCAACCCCTACGATGAATGGTACGCACTGGTTCGTGCCATCGAACTGAAAGAGGCCGATCCTTCAACAGTATTACATCTTATTAATGTGGGTGGGGCAGATAGTGAACCCATTATCCGCAAAGCCCTTGCTTTAGGTGGCGATGAATCCATTCGCGTTAATATCGAAAGCGGTGATTCATTTACGATTGCCACGCAGATCGCAGCCGTAGCTAAAGATGGAGCTTACGATCTCATCTTAACCGGAAAAGAAACCATTGATTATAACGGGTCATCAATTGGGGGTATGGTCGCTGAATTACTTGATCTGCCTTATATTTCCCATGCTTTGAAACTGGACATTGCCGGAACCGAAGCCACTGTTGTACGCGAAATTGAAGGTGGAGAAGAAACAGACAAAGTCACGCTTCCTGCTTTAATCAGTTGCCAGAAAGGAATGGCTGAACAACGCATACCTAATATGAGGGGTATTATGGGAGCCAGAACCAAACCTTTAAAAGTGGTAGAGCCTGTTCAAGTGGACCCGCTTACTTCTATTGTTTCTTATGACCTTCCACCCGCGAAAGCCGGTGTGAAAATGATCTCTCCCGATCAGCCCGAAGAATTGGTTCGATTACTTCGTGAGGAAGCAAAAGTTATTTAATCTAATCATCGGTTAATACCAATAACCGTAAATCAATAAACTATTTTCATGGTACTTGTTATAATTGATCATGCAGACGGACAGATAAAAAAATCATCCTTCGAGGCTGCAACGTATGCCGCTGAACTGGCGGCAAAAACCGGAACAACTGCTGAAGCATTAGTAGCCGGAACCATTACCGAAGACGCTTCTGTTCTTGGTAAGCAGGGTATTAAGAAAGTACACAGTATTTCAGATGTATCTTTAAATGACCTTGACGCGCAGGTACACGCCGCCGTTATTGCCGAAGCCATAGAAAAAACCGGCGCAGATGTTATCGTGTTCTCTAACAATGCATATGGTAAATCTGTAGCTCCCCGTCTGAGCGCACGCATTAAGGCCGGGCTTGTTGCCGGGGCCACGGCACTTCCCGATACCAGTAATGGTTTCGTGGTGAGAAAATCTGTGTTCAGTGGTAAAGCATTTGCGAACGTTGGTATTTCCACCGCCAAAAAAATCATCACGCTTAATCCCAATGCATTTCATACAACTGAAGGAGAAGGCAGCGCAGAAGTTTCCACCCTTACAGTAAGCATACCCGCATCAAAAGTGAAGGTTGTTAGCACTGAAAAGGTAAAAGGAGAAGTTCCGCTTGGTGAAGCGGAACTGGTTGTGAGCGGCGGACGCGGATTAAAGGGTCCTGAAAACTGGAACATCCTTACTGATCTTGCCCATGCCCTGGGAGCAGCCACAGCCTGCAGCCGGCCGGTTGCAGATACAAACTGGCGTCCGCACCACGAGCATGTGGGTCAAACTGGTCTGGCCATAGCGCCGAACCTGTATATCGCTATCGGAATTTCAGGAGCTATCCAGCACCTTGCAGGCGTGAACCGCAGCAAGACCATCGTTGTGATCAATAAAGATCCCGAGGCTCCATTTTTCAAGGCAGCCGACTACGGAATTGTAGGCGACGCTTTTGAAGTGGTTCCTAAAATAACTGAAGCCGTTAAGAAACTCAAAGGAATTGCTTAATTCTTAATGAATTACGGCCTTGATTTTGATGCCTTCCACCGGGTTTGGAAGGCATTTTTAATATATTTGTAAAAACAGGCAGGGCCGGATGAAAAAAATTGAACTCGAAATTGTAGCATTATCACATAGCATCACTCAAACACATTCCTATGCAGTCGTTTTAGGCGAAGTGAACGGGTTGCGACGTTTACCTATTGTGATCGGAGGATTTGAAGCGCAGGCGATCGCAGTTGCATTGGAGAGAATGAATCCCAGCCGTCCGCTTACGCATGACCTCATGAAAAATTTCATGATGGCCTTTAATGTTGAACTTCATGAGATCGTGATCAACGATTTGCAGGAGGGTATATTTTATTCAAAGCTCGTTTGCAGCTCGGCAAACGATACCGTAGAAATCGATTCCCGAACTTCCGATGCTCTCGCCCTGGCGGTGCGTTTTGGTTGTCCGATCTACACATTTGACAATATACTGGAACAGGCAGGCGTCTTAATGGAAGACGACCAGAAAAAAATTCCTACAGGTGCAACGCAACCTTCTGTATCCAGTGAGCAGCCAGCCGGTAAAGACAACCTGAAAAACATGACGCTCGAACAGCTTAATACGCTACTGTCGGAAGTGCTGGAACATGAAGATTATATCAAGGCCATCGCTATCCGCGATGAAATTAAAAGTCGAGGCGGTAAGGAATAGTATCGCATGATCAGATTTCCAAATGCAAAGATTAATCTCGGTTTACGCATAACCGGGACACGCCCTGATGGTTACCATGATCTGCAAACCGTCTTCTACCCTATTCCTTTTAAAGAGGCTCTCGAATGTATACCGGATAACTCGATTCAAACAAATCAGTTTAATCAAACAGGGCTTACGGTGCCTGGCCAGTTAAAAGATAATCTATGCCTTAAAGCATATGAACTAATAAAAGCAGTTCGTCCTGAACTGCCTTATCTGAATATCCATCTCCATAAATCTATTCCAATGGGAGCCGGCCTTGGCGGAGGTTCTGCTGACGCCGCTTTCATGCTACGGATGCTCAATGATTATTTTAAATTAGATCTCAGGGAAGCGGCACTGCAGGAAATGGCATTACGACTTGGAAGTGATTGCCCGTTTTTTCTTCTGAATAAACCAGCCTATGCAGAAGGCAGAGGAGAAAAATTGAAACCGGTTGAGCTTGATCTTTCAACGTACAGAATACTGATCGTCAATCCCGGCATACATGTTTCGACGGGCTGGGCTTTTTCGCAGATCACTCCTTCGTTGTCACAACAATCCCCCCAGGAAATTATCAAACTTCCGGTTTCAGAATGGCGGGGTTTTTTAGTAAATGATTTTGAAGGACCCGTATGTAATGCTTATCCACTCATTGCGGACATTAAGAATATCATGTACTCTTCCGGAGCTCTATATGCATCGATGACCGGAAGTGGTAGTACAGTTTTCGGGATATTTTCAGCAAGTCAGCAGGCGAAATTTAGCTTTCCCGGGGGTTGTTTCGTTAAGTGGATTTGATTAGTTAACTTCGTTACATCATTACGATTGCCAACATAGCATTCCTTTCTTCAAACCTCGATCTTCTCAATCACCGAGGTTAGTTTATCAGGCGGGGCCATGCGGCCCGGGTTATCTATTATCAATTTTCAAACATTAAGTATGTCAACGCAGATGATGCAAACCAATGCAACTCAAAAATTTATCGATCTTGAAGAAAAATTCGGCGCACATAATTACCATCCGTTGCCTGTGGTACTGGATAAAGGACAGGGTGTTTATGTATGGGACGTGGACGGAAAACGATATTTCGATTTTTTAAGCGGATACTCAGCGGTGAATCAGGGGCATTGTCATCCCACCATTGTACGCACCCTTGTTGAACAAGCCCAAAAACTTACACTTACCTCAAGGGCATTCCATTCCAGTTTGCTTGGGATCTATGAACAGTTCATCACTTCATTTTTTGGTTATGATAAAGTATTACCCATGAATACGGGTGTGGAAGCAGTAGAGACCGCTTTAAAACTTGCTCGAAAATGGAGTTATGAAGTCAAGGGTGTGCAGGAAGACCAGGCCAGGATCATTGTTTGTGATCAGAATTTTCACGGCCGTACAACCGGGGTGATCTCCTTCAGTTCCGATCCTTCTGCGAAAACCAATTTTGGTCCGTTTAACCCTGGTTATGAATCCATTCCATTTAATGACCTCGGTGCGCTGGAAAAAGCGTTACAGGACAGGAACGTTGCGGGATTTCTTTTTGAGCCCATACAAGGTGAAGCCGGAGTTATTGTTCCGGATGAAGGATATTATAAAGGGATCCGAATACTCTGCGATGAATATAATGTATTAATGATCGCTGATGAGATTCAAACCGGTTTATTCAGAACCGGCAAAGCTCTGGCCGTTGACCATGAAAATGTGAGACCAGATGTGGTGATTCTTGGTAAAGCCTTAAGCGGTGGACTGTTACCCGTAAGCGCCGTACTTGCTGATGATGAGGTGATGTTAACCATCAGGCCCGGGGAACATGGGAGCACCTACGGCGGCAATCCCCTCGCATGCGCGGTTGCCATTAAGTCGCTCGAAGTTTTAAGGGATGAAGGAATGGGAGATAATGCAACCCTTATGGGTGAAAAGTTCAGGGATGCATTAAGCTGTTTAGACCTGCCCCTACTCCGCACCGTTAGAGGAAAAGGATTACTGAATGCCATTGAAATCGATCATGCTGACCCTGAGGCTGCATGGAAAATTTGTCTCATGTTGATGGAGAAGGGACTACTCGCTAAGCCTACACATGGAGATAAGATCAGGTTTGCACCTCCCCTGCTGATAAATGAATCTCAGATGGCAGAGGCTTTATCGATCATTGTTTCTGTATTAAAGACCTTTGCGGACCAAAATACGATTAGCAACTAGAATATGATCGAACAAGGTTCTCGTTTTTCAGGTATCAGATCCCGCTCCCGCTTTATGCGTTTATGGCTCATTGGAATGAGTGATGGCCTGACCATTCCTTTCGCGGTATTGATGGCGTTGGCGGGTGCGGCACAAACCAATACAACGATTGTTATATGTACACTTCTCGCTGCAGCTTGCGGCGCCCTGCTGATGGGATTGAGCGGATATTATTCCGGTAAATCAGAAGACCAGCATTATAGCAAGCCAAAGACAGCCAATGGTTTAACGCTATCCGAATTCCAGAAAAAGAACTGGAGAAAACGCCGGTGTTTCTGGCAAAACTGGATATTCACGAGGAAATCAGGAATCAGGCCAGCGAAGAGTTGATAAGAGAAAATAAAAAATGGAATGAGTTCATCACTACTTATGAGTTAACCACAGATCCTTCGGCAAAAAGCCGGAATGGGAACAAAGCATTGATCATCGGACTTTCTTTTTTCTGTGGTGCATTTATCCCCCTTTTATCATTCGTATTTTTCCAAAGCAGGTATCTGATCATATTTTCCGCGGTTTGCCTGATGATCGTTGCGCAGGCGATTTTCGGTTATCTGAAAGGAGTTTGGACGGGCACGAATCCATTTGCAAATATGCTGAGGGCGGTACTGCTTTCTTCAGCCGCAGCAACACTCGCCTGGTTTGCGGGCCAGGCGTTGGGTAAGCATTAAATGAGATGTAAGATCTATGATTTCATGATCTATGATTTGTGACTTATGATTGTCCAGGCATCCCTCATCACACATCAAATACATCTCACATCACACTTCGAACGACTATTCAACATATTTCTGTGCAATAATAAACAATTCCGTTCCCGCTCTTGGCACTATAGAGTTGTAACAGGTTTCCAGTTTCAGCAGATCCCATTTTCGTTTAAACAACTCCTTGTATTCAGTTAGTGAACCACTGAAAGGCGGTCCCCCTTCAAATTCCCTGTTAAACAACAAACCGACTAATTTCCCGCCGGGTTTAAGCAGCTCGTACATGCGCGATACATAGGCTTTTCGTAAAGCCGGATTGAGAGCACAGAAAAAAGTTTGTTCTATGATTAAGTCGAACTGACCCGTATAATCAAAAAAATCATGTTGAATAATATGCAGACGTTTTCCCTCATATTGCACGAAACGGCGCCTGAGTTCTTTAACCAGCACCCCGGAGATATCAATTAGAGTTACGTCTTCAAATCCATTGTCCATCAGGTAAGCTGCCTCATAAGCATTTCCACAACCAGGAATTAGAATTTTAAGTTTTTTATTTTCCAACTGTTCAAAATAACCCCTTAATGCAGGCGTGGCCTGGCCAATATCCCAACCGGTTTGATCCATTAGATACCGGTTATCCCAAAAAGCGCTGTCGAGAATATCCATTATGCGTTGAGGTTATGCTTGTGGTTTGCAGAAATATTATCCAGGTTCCATTCGATCTTTTTAATGAATGGATGCTTACGAACGGCACAGTCCATTTTATCGCAGATAGGGCATGAAAAATCAAGGCATCCGTCTGAGTGGACAAACAACTCTACAGATTCTCCAAACTTTTCTCTCACGATGCCAGATAGTTTATCGATCTCTCCATGTGCCTCATGAACATTGAAATACCAGGGAACAGTGAGGTGGCAATCTAAGTGAAGCGTTGCTCCATATTTTATTATTCGCAGGTTATGCAAATCGATCCAATTCACACTTCGGTTTCTATTCAGTGTTGCAATAATATCATTAAGAAGAAAAATATCGGCTTCATCCATTATTCCGGCTATGGACCTTCTGATAATTTTTACACCCGTATAAATAATAATAAGGGCGAATATGATCGCCACTGCACTATCCAGCCAACCGATTCCCGTAAAATATAAAAGTGCAAGGCCTGCGATGATACCGGTGGTTGTATAAGTGTCTGATTTAAGATGTTTGCCACTGGCAATTAATGCAAGCGAATTATTTTTCTTTCCGATCCTTTCGCAATACATCCCGGCGAAATAATTAATCAGCGCAGTGGCTGCTACCAAAATAATACCGGCGTCCAGCTTTTTTATCGCGTGCGGTTCATGGAGTGCGCTTGCAGCTTCGTAAATGATCAGTAAACCGGCTACGGATATAAGGGAGCCTTCGACGGCCGCGGAAATGAATTCGATTTTTCCGTGGCCATAGGGATGTTCAAGGTCGCGCGGTTTGGAGGAAAGATACAGGCTATATAGCCCGAATAACCCTGCTACAACATTTACAATGCTTTCCAGTGCATCTGTAAGAATAGCAACAGAGCCGGTAAGTATCCAGGCGAAAATCTTAACAGCGAAGAGCAGGATCGATAAACTGGCGATCCACTGTTGTACACGAAGATTTTGTTGGGCCTGGTTCAAAATGAGAACAAAGATAAAACATGCTTATCGCTTCTTTCGTTTTCTTGCGGTCACTTCTATTTCGATTTTCATTTTTGTATCCGCAAGCCCGGCAGATACCATTGTTGCAACCGGTCTGGCTTTCATCAACCATTTCCGGAGTAAATGCCAGGTTTGCGGAAATTCATCCGCATTTGGAATAATATAACGCACACGAATAATTTCAACAGGAGATGACCCTGCTTTTGTAAGTGCATCGTTGATATTACGAATACATTGAACAGTTTGATCTTCGATATTTTCCTGAATTGTCATTTTATCATAATCATACCCGGTTGTGCCGGAAACAAAAACCCATCTTCCGTCCACAATCGCTCTTGAATATCCTATCTGTTTTTCGAATTCGGATCCCGAAGAAATATATTTTCGCTTCATGATGTATTTGATTTTAGATCTAACTTAAGAAATTCGATTATCTCTGCACGTTTTTGTCTTTTCCTGTTAGATGTACTTTAAATTGCGAACCATGAGACTTAAATAATTATCCTCACCTCCAATGATGAAATATGCTGTTAGCATAATTTTTCTGCTTAGTTTTTTGGGTAGCCGTGCACAGGAAGCCGAACTGGAAAAATTTGTAAAAACACTGAATCTATTTATGGATTTAACCAGGGGAAAAGTTGATTCTTTACCCTTAACGAAAAAAGGGAATTATGAGAAAATGTTGAAAGCTGTTGATGTTTCATTTGAAGAATTCGTAAAAAACAGCAACAGTGGACAATTGGGGAAGTTTAGGCAGGCGCAGGGTAATCCGCAATTAAAAATAATTAATGCCGATAACCGGGTATTTATTTACCTGACTTCATTCAACATAAAAGAGAAAACTTTTGAAGTCTTTGGATATACCTGCGCGGACAGAAGAATGTACATGGTAAAAGACCAGCTAAGTAACATCGTGGTATTTACTGGAAATAATGGGAGTTACGAACTGGACAACCTGGCATATATTGATGATCATCATGTGTTGCTTATTGAAAATAATGGAGACCGGGGAACAAGTAGGAGCGCATTTGTTTTGTCAACGGTTAAAATACCATGGGTAAAACTCAAAGCATTTGAAGGAAAAGCTTTTGGACAGGTACCGTCTGATTATTTGAACAAACAGTTTGTAAAGGCCCGTGAAGAACTTCAACTGGAATACGAACCTGTTTTTGGAATGACGGTTCCTGAAGACATCAATAAACTTTACTACGACCCACTCACTAAAACCATCTCGTACAAAGAATATTCAGATATTCATAATTTCAAAACCGTAAAAGCTACCTGGAACAATAATAAGTTCAGGATCGATGATTATTATGCCAATGAAAACTTCAGGGAGAGTGTAGCCGTGCCCGAATAGGTCTTAAAATTCATCATATTCAGTGGCATAAATTACCCCAATCACAGGTTTTCAGCCCTCCTTCCCTTAAATTTGCCGCACTCAAAAACCAACTATGGATTTCAGTTTTACCGAAGAACAGTTAATGATTCAACAGGCTGCGAGGGATTTCGCCATCAATGAATGTTTGCCAGGCGTAATTGAACGTGATGAACACCAGAAATTTCCCAAAGAACAGATCCAAAAATTAGCCGATCTGGGAATGATGGGTTTAATGGTAAAGCCTGAATACGGTGGTTCGGGTATGGACACAGTAAGCTATGTACTTGCTATGGAAGAGATTAGTAAGATTGATGCCAGCGTTAGTGTTTGCATGAGTGTAAACAACAGCCTCGTTTGCTACGGTTTACAGGAATATGGCAACGAAGACCAAAAGCAAAAATATCTTACACCTCTCGCCCAGGGCAAAAAAGACGGAGAACTTTACATCGGCGCATTCCTGCTCAGCGAACCTGAAGCAGGTAGTGATGCTACCTCACAAAGAACAACCGCCGAAGATAAAGGCGACTATTACTTATTGAATGGTATAAAAAACTGGATCACCAATGGAAATAGCGCCAGCGTTTACCTGGTAATCGCGCAAACAGATCCTTCTCTTGGAAGCAAAGGAATCAACGTGTTTATTGTTGAGAAAAGTTGGCCGGGTGTAGAAGTTGGCGCGAAAGAAAATAAACTGGGCATCCGCGGAAGCGATACACATAGTATCTCGTTCACAGATGTGAAAGTGCCAAAAGAAAACCGTATCGGAAAAGATGGCTTCGGTTTCACGTTCGCAATGAAAACGCTGGCTGGGGGACGCATCGGCATTGCCTCCCAGGCACTTGGCATCGCGAGTGGCGCATATGAGCTCGCGCTGAAATATTCCAAAGAAAGAAAAGCATTTGGCAAAGAAATCATGCACCACCAAGCCATCCAGTTTAAACTGGCTGATATGGCAACCCGCATTGAAGCTGCACGATTACTTTGTCTAAAAGCAGCCTGGGAAAAAGATCAGTACAAAGATTATACGCTGAGTTCCTCTATCGCAAAAGTGTTCGCCAGCGAAACGGCTATGTGGACAGCCACCGAAGCGGTTCAGATTCATGGCGGATACGGATTCGTAAAAGAATATCATGTAGAACGTATGATGCGCGATGCCAAGATCACGCAGATCTATGAAGGCACCAGCGAAGTTCAGCGTATTGTTATCGGTCGCTCCATTCTGAAATAATCATGGGTTGGAACCAGGAACAGTATAAAAAAATTCTCGCAGAAGTAAATGCGCATCATGCGAAATTGATAGCTGTTTCAAAGGTTCAATCGATTGAATCCATCCAAATCGCATATGCAAATGGCCAGCGCGATTTCGGAGAGAACTATGTACAGGAATTACTCGATAAACAGGCAAAACTCCCCGGTGATATCCGATGGCATTTCATCGGTCATCTTCAGTCCAATAAAGTAAAATATATCGCTCCGTTTGTCGCCCTGATCCATGGCGTGGATAGTGAAAAATTATTACTGGAGATAAACAAACAGGGAAAAAAAATCAACCGCGTCATCCCCTGCCTGCTCCAGGTACATATTGCAAAAGAGGAAACCAAATTCGGATTAGATGAACATGAATTGAATGTTCTCGCGACGCGCCTTCAATCTGAAAAAGAAATTTTTTCTCACGTTAATGTGAGTGGATTGATGGGCATGGCTTCATTTACTGAAGACAATGATCTGATTATTTCAGAATTCAAACATTTACGAAGTTTATTTGATAGATATAAAGCTGACCTTTCATTTACTGAACTATCCATGGGTATGAGCGCCGATTATCGCTTTGCACTGGAGGCCGGCTCTACCATGATACGTGTGGGAAGCATGCTCTTCGGCTCCAGAATTCAGCCGCAGTAAGGTTGTTAAAATTCGGCCGGATTTGTGGAATATAGTAAACTGATGCACTCCGTTTCTCGAAATTCAAATAATTTTAATGCAAATCTCTTCCATGACTCCGGCTTTTGAAATTGAGAAAAATCGAAAAGCATTTGTTTATACTGTTCTGATCGTAGTCGGATTACTGATATTATTTTTCATCATTCGCTGGAAAATTATTCCGCCCAGTCAACCGGTGGTGCAGGACCTTATTGAAATAAATCTTGGAAACAACGAAGACGGATTTGGCGAAGAGCAGCCGCTGATCAAAGGTGAACGCTCTCCAAACCCTGAAGCAACCGTTACACCGAGAACATCCGCACCTCAACAATCTGCTCAGGACGAAGTGGCACCGGATGAAAATGCGGAAGCTACCGCAGCGCCGGTTGTTAAACCCATTAAAAAAGCAGAAAAGCCTGTTAAGAATGATGCGCCACCTTCTCCCACTCCAAAACCTGCACCTAAACCTCAAAAACCTAAAATAACATACAATGGCCCGGGTAAGGGAGGCGGTAACAATGCAGACCAGGATAATGGTTATCAATACCAGGGAAACAAACCCGGCGGAAAAGGTGACAATGGAGATCCGACAGGAAATAAAGATTCTTATGGAAATACGCCGGGTGGAAAAATAGGTGGCCCTAAAATCATCCAAGGTAATCGAAGTTTTCGAGGTGGACCATATAATTTTCAATCTGAACTACAACCGGCAACAATTAAAGCAGTAATAA
>JAEWDG010000235.1 GCA_023390215.1 Bacteroidota bacterium
GTTTTACAGGCTCTTCAATTTTTTGCGGAACCGGCAGGCCGGTTGAATCTGCAGAAGGAACAGATGAATCTTCAGCCGGTGTTGCCGCATCACTGTCATTTTTTCCTTTCGCTTTTTTATCCTTATTGCCGCCCCAGCCTTTATCCTTCGCTTTATTGTCAACAGATTTTTTCCCTTTTTTCTTTTTCTCCATAGGCGTTTCTTCATCCACACCTTCATCTTCAATCCTGATCTTAGCGTGTTGAATATTGAAGTACCAATTTTCATATGTTCCTTCCCCGTCCATTGCATTTACAATAAAAATGAAATTCTTGTGCTTATCCCAGGTGGTTGATTTATTATTCACAGACATACCAACATCCGCAATAAACCATTCACCGTCTGATAAACCCAGTGAGAATATTGCCTTATCTATGCTTTTCCCCTTACCGCTATAGATCATTGCACCCAGTATTTTGTCAACCTGGTTCATGAAATAATCAGCGCTGTCTTTTTTATATAACTGATGATACGAGTAGGAACATTCTTTAAGAATGCGCAGGCTGAACGGATGTTTTTGGAGATAATTTTTAGCCTGCTCAATCGCATCCTGATACGCGCCTTTATCATTCAGATCAAAAATTTCCTGCTCCGTTTGCATGTCTTTGAAAGGCTTGTATTTTGGATCTATGGTGTATCCGATCATTAATGCGAGAATATCACGCCGGCTTAGCGCGGTGTCGTTGTTTAGATAACGGATAAGCTGGGTTTTGTAATAGTATGGGCTGGATTTATCCTGGGTTTGTTCAAGTATAGCGCGATAATCTTTTTGATAGTCGAAAGGCAACTTATCAATGCTGTCTTTTTTTTCCTTAGAAAGTGGTTGAGATGATACGGAAACAACGGAGCAGAAGCAGGATAGCAGAAGAATGGAAAAGAATCGCATGGCGGTATGTTTTGGCAGGTATTGCAATTTATTGAATTGAATGGAACTGCTCCTCAGTCTGAAACGAAATTAACCGGTGGTTTATTGAATCAGGATGTGATTTTCAATGAATCGAATCGGCTATTTCAGCCCTTATCAAATGATGAGATCCGCCATAACTAATCCGGCCGTTTCCAAGCCGCTGTGCATAGCAGCTTCCACCGTTCCGGGATGTATCCCATCATAAAGCGCTTCGCCGGTAAAATAGATTCTTTTATTTATTGCTGTTCTTAATATTTTTCGGGCAACATCCGATCCCGTCATATCGAAACTGTATCCACCTGAAATAAACGGTTCATTTTCCCAGTTGAAAATTTTAATATCTGTTACCAGTTCTTCTAATTCAGTTTGTGCGATTCCAAACATCGAAGCGAGTGCATTTTTTGCTTTCAGTTTAATTTTTTCTTTATGGAGAGCCTTCATCGCAAGGGCATTGGGGCCGCCACACCAACCGGTTAGATAATTTTTCTGTAAAGGAAACTGTGTCCACCAGGTAGGAATTTCTTCATCTGATAAAAAGAACGCATCGTCTTTCTTCCAGACCGGCTTTTTAAAGAAAGCAATACATTTAATAATACTGCCAAAACCTATTTGATGTGCAGCCTCCTCATGTTGCAATAAGGGAGGTGTGAAAGAAATTTGCTTTTGCTGTAAACAGCCAAGCGAGGCGCTGATAATTATTTTATCACATGCAAATTGCCCCTGATCTGTGATTACAATGATACTTTCACTATCATGCCGGATCTCTTTGCAAATTGTATTTAGGCGCACCTCAATATTTCGTTTTACCAATGATTTTTCGAAGTGCTGAATTAAAAATTCGTAAGCGTTTTCTACGCGATAATTGGTTGATTCATTACGCCATTCTTTATATAATTTTTTGGTGCTGGCTGTTTTGGGATCAGCAAGATCAAAGCCACCCGCATATTGCTCAACCTGGTGCCGGAATGAAGCCCATTGTTCACCTGGAAAAAAGTTCGCGAGGAAGCTTGCAAGGGGAACATCGGTTTTTAATGAACGCATTTTGTCCAATAATTCATCCCAGTGCCGGAAAGGTTCATCGTCTTCAACCGTTTTAGCTTTTTTAATACGGGTGAATTTTCCTTCAATTACCTGAGGTTTGATTCCCGCTTCCTTAAGTATTTTATTGGTAAGCTCTGGTTCCCCATGAATAAACTCGGCGCCTGCAGCAATGATTTCTTCACCTGCTGATATATGCTGTATGCGGCCACCAATCCTGTCTCTGGCCTCCAGTACATAAATTTCATTTTGATCCGCAAGCGCCAACGCGGCCGTAATACCTGATGCGCCAGCGCCCACAATAACGATTTTCTTTTTCATGTGAAGTATTCATCTATCATCGTTACAACAAATCTGTAACCATGTGTTACAAACAAAAAAGCTTTCCTTCCGGAAAGCCTTATTGATATATCTTCTTTTAAAATAAAATCAGATTAATAGTCGCGGTTATAACCACCTGAGTCACGACCGCCGCCGTAACCACCACGGTTACCACCCCCGCCATAACCACCACGGCTTCCGCCGCCACGGTTACCGCCGCCTCCGAAACCACCACCACCGGGGCGTTTACGGAAACCACCGCCACCACCTTCTCCGGCCGGACGGGGTTGTGATTCGTTTACGATGAGCTTGCGACCCTGAACTTCTGTTTCGTTCAGGTTTGCGATCGCGGTTTTAGCTGCGTCTTCATCAGCCATTTCCACGAAACCGAAGCCTTTGCTTCTGCCGCTCATTTTGTCTTTAAGAATTTTGGCGCTGCCAACTTCGCCATAAGGTGTGAAAAGATCATTGAGATCCTGGTCAGTCATCGACCAGCTCAAATTGCCAACATAAATGTTCATTGTCAAAAAAAATTTAAAAAAAATAAATGAGTACCGATAATGACTTAGTGAAACAATGAACTGAAAACTTAATCAAAAGAGAGATCAGCCAACAGTAAAACCAAAGACCATTAAAAGCATAGTAAAGTTAGGACATTCCCGAAAGAATACATGAAAACCTGAAAAATTTTGAAAAATTCTAAATGCCTGTATTACAGTGCAAAAACTGCTTATTACTGGAAATTTTACCTCTTTTTTGAGAAGCGGGGTGAGAATGACGCCCTTTTCAAAGTCCGGGGTTCCGGTGGGCACCTTCTTTTTTTGCGGCTTTTACAGCCGGGCGAAGAAGGTTCTGGTTAAATGTATTGTGTTTTCAGGTGATGAAGAGCAACCCGGCAAAACTGCTTTTAAACATCCTGATTTTTCTTTCTTATGCAGATATTAAAGTTTGGAGGGAGTTCCGTTGCCAGCGCAGATAATATGCGCAAAGTTGCCAGCATTGTTAAATCGGCTTCCGGTAAGGGCCAGGTTGTAGTTGTATTATCAGCGATGGGGGGTGTAACTGATCAACTTCTGGAAGCAGCAGGTGAGGCCGCCACCGGGAGCAGGAGATGGGAAACTGTTTTGCAAACCATTGCGCACCGGCATTTCGAAGCTTTACATCAACTGTTTGAGCAACATGATGCTTCATCCATTTCGCAGAAATTATCGAAAGCTTTTGATGAGCTAAAGTCAGTGCTGGATGGTATTTATCTGTTGGGTGAACTATCCGACCGAACCAAAGATCGCGTGGCCGGCTTTGGTGAATGGCTGTCCAGCAAATTATTTGCAGCCTGGTATGCTGTTGAGAACAAAGACGTGATATGGACGGATGCACGTGATCTGATCCTGACAGATAGAAATTTCGGAAAAGCGACAGTGGATATAACGGTTACCAATAATCGCATTAACGGGTATTTTAAGCGGGAGGTAAAAGCTGTTTATGTACTTCCCGGTTTTATTGCCGGTAGTGCCGAGGGGTTTCCTACAACTTTAGGCCGCGGAGGCTCCGATTATACCGCCGCTATCGTAGGTGCTGCCCTCGATGCGGAGGTGGTGGAAATCTGGACCGATGTATCGGGCATGATGACGGCCGATCCCAGAATGGTGAACAACATTAAGCAGATCCCCGTGATCTCTTATCAGGAGGCAATGGAATTATCGCATTTTGGTGCGAAAGTTATTTATCCGCCAACGATCCAGCCGTTAATGAAAAAAAATATTCCGGTATGGATCAAAAACAGCTTCCGGCCTGATGATGAAGGAACCCTGATACACGATCAGCCTTCTGAAAATAAGTCGCTGGTAACCGGTATTTCCAGTGTAAACAAGATCGTTCTGATCAGCCTGGAAGGACCAGGGATGATCGGCATACCGGGTTTTTCTAAACGATTGTTTGAAACACTTGCGCTGGCAAAAATCAATGTTGTGCTGATCACCCAAAGTTCTTCTGAACATTCTATTTGTGTGGGTATTGAGGAGGTGAACCTGCACAGGGCTAAAATGGTAGTGGACAATGCTTTCGTGCATGAAATAGAAAATGGCCTGCTTGAGCCCCTGATCGTTGAACCACATCTTTCGATAATAGCCGTAGTAGGCGACAATATGCAGCGCCATACAGGTATCAGTGGCCGTATGTTCAGTGCGCTGGGCAGGAATGGCATCAATATCAGGGCCATCGCACAGGGTTCCTCAGAAAGAAATATTTCCGCAGTTATAAATACTGATGATGTACGCAAAGCCGTGAATGTTATTCATGAGGAATTTTTTGAAACAAGCCTGAAACAGGTAAATCTTTTTATTGCAGGAACAGGGAATGTGGGAAAAAGACTGATCAACCAATTATTGAAACAGCAGGCGTATTTGCAAAAACACCTACGCTTAAACGTTAGGATCGTTGCGTTGGCCAACAGTAAACGAATGTTATTTACGGATGAGGGGATCGGCATGGAC
>JAEWDG010000294.1 GCA_023390215.1 Bacteroidota bacterium
GTTCACATATACTTTATAGTTTCCTGTGGCTGCCGGTCCGGGGAAATTAGAACCTCCACCAGTATAAAATCCGAAATAACCACCCTGATTTAAATCCGGAACGCTTCCATCAGCAACTGCATACTTCATACCCCAGTTACCATTTTCCGGTAATAACAGGTATTCCTGTCCACCGGTTAGTGGCAGGGTTAGTTCAAATTCAACAGAATTAAGTCTGGTGAATTGTTGATCCGGAACAGGAACAGGATTGCTCCAACCGCCTGGGGTTGCGCTCCCTACCATATAAAGATTATCAGGAAGCTGCGGACCGGTGAAAGGTGTTACACTGTATTTTCCTTTTTGAAAGTCAACGATGATCAGATACCAGCCCGGGTTGGCAGGACCTTTGAAATTGGCGCCGCCACTGGTGTAATATTGAAAATCCCCTGCTGTTTCAACACCAGGTAAGGAATTATCTTCAATTGCATATTTCTGACTCCAGTCGCCGTTTGTCGGTAACAACAAGAATTCCTGTCCGCCATTTAGATTAAATACCCCCATGAAAGTTGTTTCATCAACCATTGCGAACTGCTGCGAAGGTGTGGGAACGGGATTGTTCCATCCTCCCTGGGTTGCGCTACCTACAATAAACAATGCTGCAGGAGGAGTGATTTTAGGAGGAACTTTGTATGGAGTCATTGTGAGTGCGAGCACATTGGACATTACCTGGTCATTATTATTTCCATAAGAGGCAATAATCCTTGCTTCCACGGCATAAGCAACATTGTAATCAAATCCTAACCCAAGCAATATATTATTCAATTCTTTTGCAGTAAAACTTTTGCTGCGATCGCCCATTATGGTTGTGCTATAGGCACCACTAAAGTTTCTTCCTGCTGAATCAATTTGCAGAATGAATTTTTGGTTCGAGGAATCCGTTCCAAATTTTGGGTTACTCCAGTTAAAGGTGATCGCGGTGCTTGAAGAATCCGCAGGTTGAGCCGCTACGCTTTCGGTACTGGCAGTCAATACCGGCGATTTACCATTATCGTAGTTAGGAAGATCATCAACTTTATGACAAGCCGTAAAAAAGATTACAGCCGTTAAAGCAATGAGTAGTTTTAAAATATTTTTCATTTCTAATTTTTTGAAGTTTTCTCTTATGCCGGTGTTACCGTGAACTTACCGGTTTTGAATTCTACCACAATTTTGTAGGAACCACTGGTTGCAGGGGAGATCATATCGCCACCGTTGGGTTTGAAATCTCCACCTGTTGGATCGTTTGTATTGTTCGCTCCTGTAGTTCCATATTTAGCAGCCCAGCTTCCATATACGGGAATGAAGAGATAAGAACTGTTAGCATTCAGCTGGATTGTAATTTCAAACCTTGATGAAGTTACTTTGGTAAATTTCTGATCGAGATTTTCGGGTTCACCACAACCACATTGCCAGTTCGCAGGCGTCGCTGCTCCGGTAATATAAAGCGCGTCGGGCACCGGATACACCACATCAAGGAAAGGTGTGACAGTGAAATTGAGAACATTGGAATACACAGGATCTGCATTACCGGCTAATGATGCTTTCAGCCTGATATCAGCCTGACCCACTTCATTTTCAACAAGCCCAATATTCAGTAAGGCCAGGTTTAACTGACCAACGGTCAGGTTTTTTGAGAGTTCTTTCGGAACGGCAATCTCTGAAGTAGACTCCGGCGCGAAGTTGGTTCCGGCTACCGATATTTGAATCGAATAGTTTACGTCCTGGGAACTAACGCCTGTTGTAAATCTGAAATTCGGATTGTTCCAGGACAATACAGTCGCAGTCGCGTTCCGTTGATTAACATCTAAAATAAAAGGTCCCGCCTCAGATGATGTTAATACAATCGGATCATTCCCCTCCAGGTAATTTTTATGTTCATCCTTTTTGCAGGAAGCAAACAACAAAGCACCTGTGAGAGCAATGAATATGATATTGAAAAATCTTTTCATCATTCTTTATTTAAAGATTAGTAATCTGTGTTTTGAGTCAGGTTTGGATTAGCAGCAATATTTGTGGCCGGTATCGGGAAAATATTATACTTCGGAGCAACACCTGTTCCGTTCAGTACACCGCCTTTCCAGGGCCAGAGATAAGTATCTGTAGTGAGCAATCCATACCGGATCAAATCTGTCCGGCGATGGCCTTCCCAATACAGTTCCCTTGCTCTTTCATCGAGGATGAAATTGAGGTCAAGCTGACCGGAGGTGATGTTTCCACTGCTATTTCCGTAAGCCCTGGTGCGGATATAATTTATGTAGGTTGTGGCAGTAGCGATATCGCCACCTGCCCCGCCGCGCAGCACTGCTTCAGCATATATCAAATACATTTCACTAAGTCGGAAAACCGGGAAATCTATATCTGCAAAATATTTGGTAGGATCATTAACCGGTGCGCCATCAGAACGAATGTTCCTGTATTTATTTACGTGCAAACCGTTTTGGAAGTCAGCGATGTCGTTTATTTTAATTTGATCGGAGCTGGTGCCGAATTTTGAAGTAGTGAACATTGCACGCTGATCAGTGGTGCCGCTCAAATCGCTGAATTTTTCTGCAAGAGCCTGGGTTGCCCTGTAGCCGCCCCATCCATTACCGGATGTAATTCCGTAATCTGCTTCATCTCCCCCACTGGGTGCATGAATAAGGAAGGTGGTATTACCATAACTGGTTGTATGCAGTCCATCGCAATTGATCTGGAAAATAAATTCGTCCCTCGCCTGGTCATTATCGGCCATGAAAACTTCCCGGTAGTCAGGATGCAATGTATATCCCGCATCAATTACATTTTTTGCGTAGGTGACTGCATCAGTCCAGCGTGGCGTACCCGTATACACTTCTGCATTCAGATACAATCTCGCTAATAAAGCCCATGCCGCGCCTTTATCTACACGTCCATAAACAGCCGTTCTTGCATCAGGTAATTCGTCAAGGCTGGTCATTAACTGAGACTCGATATAGTTAAACAGGCTGTCCCTCCGTATTTCTCTGGGAACAAAGGTTCCAATTCCATCGTCTTCAGTAACAAAAGTGGATTTACCGAAAATGTCCATCATCACCCAGTAGTTGAATGCACGAAGAAATCTGGCTTCTCCTCTTGAGTTTTTGATTTCCGCTGCATCAGCTCCGGTGATACCATGCCCCGCTATCGCCTGATCTGTTGATTCACGCAGGTATTCATTGATAAGTGTAATATTATAGATCGGACGCGCGTACATCCCTTTTAGGAATGGATCTGCGCTACTCCATTTCAGATTGTGAAAATCCCAGATGGTCTGGTCGTTCCACGAAACAATCGCTTCATCTGTTGGTAATTCTTCACAATTAAAGAACATCCTGATGAAAGATATCTGCGAACCTTCATCAAGCCCGGAGATATCCGGCTGTCCTGCAGGCCCCTGATTACCTGAGGAAGCCAGGGTACCATATATCTTCGCTAAAACAGATCTATACCCATTCACCGATGAATAGGCTTCGTCCGGTGCATAATTATTTACCGGAGCGAGGTCCAGCTTTTTCGCACAGGAAAACAAACTTCCTGCGGCAATACAAGCAATTAAAATTTTATTTCTCATTGTAATCGAAGTTTGTTTTTAAAAATCAAGACTTGCACCCAAAGTGTAAACCCTTGGACGGGGATAGATGAGATTATCAGTTCCATAAATACCTGAGTTTTCAGGATCTGCTCCGCTATATTTTGTGATCACAAAAACATTCTGAACATTAGCAGTTACCCTGAGATTTGTGTTTTTGGAAATTAACTTTCCAAAATTGTAGCCCAGGTTAATATTATCCAGCCTGAAAAAAGAAGCATTCTCAATATAGTAGTCACTGAAATACTGATTGTTCTTAAATCCTGT
>JAEWDG010000343.1 GCA_023390215.1 Bacteroidota bacterium
ACCTCGACCGGATGATAATGCCCGTAGGGGAGGCTTACCGGGATCTCATCAGAAACTGGAAAGATATCCTTGCCGAGGAAAGTTACGGCCTTATCTTTCAGAACCGTTGATCACCTTCCCGTTAAAATATTTGCATTTATAATATCCGCTGTAAATCTGCTAAATAGATCGGCAGGATGTCCATCTGTATGTTTTTTTTGCTCACGGTCTACAGGTGGTTTTTCACGAAACGGCTGAATGGAATCATATACTATTTTAACGGAAAGTTGGTTGAGTCGTTTAATAATGGAATAAGAAGAATGTAACATATGTTTGGGAGTTATGTTAGTTATGCAGAAAAATTCATGCCCCAAACCCGGCAAGAGTGATATACTAAATTTTATTATTCGTTTATGCTTCGTAGCTGGGCCAGAATATGATGATAAACCCGACCGACGACCTGCTTAACTCTCCTTCGTATCCGACTAGTGTCCGATTAGTGTTCGACTAGTGTCCGACTGCCAGGGGCTTTTTTTTGACCTTGGTGAAGGACGAAAAACATCCTGATCAGGAAGAATCGTTCTCAAATATTTTTACCCAGGATCAAACGAAGTTTACAGATCGGCTTTCTGTTTGATCTGAAAGCAATATGAGGAGAATAAAAACGTTTTGTTAGTACCCTGGTTCCCAAAAGTCTTTGATTAAACTTCCTGATTCTTCGATGAACGTTCAAGTCAGGATTATATCGTTATACCAGAAAAATTACCGGTTGTAAAAGTGGATGGTAATTCAATGGGCGAGGTTTTCCGGCAATTATTATCTAATTCCATAAAATTTCAATCGGAGCGTACACCTGAAGTTATTATCTCAGCGGAGAAAGTTAACGGAACTATAGCGGGCTTAAATGAAAACAGGAATTACTGGAAGATCATTTTTGAAGATAATGGAATTGGATTCGAACAGGACGGCTCTGAGAAGCTGTTTGCCATCTTTTCTCAAATGCATGGAAATAAATATCCTGGATCCGGCCTTGGTCTTTCAGTATGCAGGCGCATATTGGAGATGCATGATGGATGGATAAAGGGTGAGGGAGAAGTCGGGAAAGGGGCGAAGTTCAGTTTGTTTATTCCAGCGGACGATATAAATAACTATCAACATAAAAAAGGGCGGCTAAACACAGCCGCCCTGTTCAGTCCTTAAAAGTTATAATGATTTATTTGCACAAGAATTATTCCATTAGTTGCCAGAATTACGCTTCTATAAAACTTATTGGTGCTGCCACACAATTGCGTTGAGACTTCCACAATTTGCCATTATAAACCGTTCATTGGAACGATGAGTAATGTTCTCGTTTGTATATTACGTCCCTGATTTTCAACGTGTACACGTTACTGTTATAAGATTATGTGAATTGCCAGTATTAAGCGCTTAGTTACCCACAAAAACAGATAAGGGCATGTGATTGGATGACTAAGGAAATCACTCACATTAAATAACACGTATGAAAACACGATTTTTTTCTATGGCCATCCTTGGCGCCACAATGTTAGGCGGAATTTTATTTACGGGCTGCAACAAGGATGATGACGGCAACAACGATGCAAATCGCATGTATAACATAAGCGGTACTGCAAATGGAAGTCAGGTTGTTCCGGCAGTATCGGGTTCAGGGTCGGGTAACATTAATGGTACCTATAATCCCGATAACCGTACCTTGACCTATACATCTACTTGGAATGGTTTAAGCGGTACTCCGACCGGAGGAGGATTTTACAACGGTGCAGTGGGTACATCCGGAATAGCCGTAGGTACTCCCTGGACATTTGGAGCGGATGCGACAGGCACCGGAACCTATTCCGGAACGATGACGCTTACAGACGCAGAAGCCTCACAATTAATCAACGGGAACTGGTATTATGGGTATGGAACAACTACGAATCCGACTGGAGAAATCCGTGGCCAAATATCGGCGGTTCGATAGAATGAATCATTCACTCCAGACACAGAAAAAGATCTGCAGCAGTTGCAGATCTCTTTTTTTTCGCTTAATATCTCTTAGCTAGTCAATTAAGTTGGAAACACAAAAGTGAGTAGTGCGGAGCAACGGTGCAAGAATATTCTTCTCCGCTCAGTGTCTCTTCGCTTTGTGAAGGACGCTGAGCATTACCCTGCCGCTACGACTTTCAGCGTTTCACTTTCATATTCTTAACTGAGATGTTCCGGGGGATCATCTGCGATATATGAATTCCCGTAAATTACATCTGGGTTTTTTTACTGCTGAAATTTATTTAGGGAATTTCCTCTTCGCACATGTTTTTTTGCTCAGATCACTTACGTCTTCCACATCTTTCAAAAAAAGAACAGCCCCGCAATGCGGAGCCGCCCTATCTATTCCTTCTGTTTTGTACGCCAATTTATTTCTTCCTGTATGCTAAAACAAGTCAAAACAATCGCTTAACATCTAATTAAGAAATGATCTGTCGCCGATTTTCGCGCTAATGTGTTGCAAATTGGTATAATTTTTTGATGCTCAGCTACGTGAAAGCTACACCCCATCAGCGCATTAGTTTAAAAGGCATTTGGGAAATAGTCAAGTCAACGGGCAGTGGATTTATTGAAGATAAGGTTACCAAATTGAGCGGATCCCTTGCCTATTACACTGTGTTTTCCATGGGACCTTTGCTCGTAGTAATTATTGCGCTTTGCGGATTGTTTCTTCAAAAAGAAGCGGTTGAAAACAGTATCTATTCTATCCTTAATGATTTTGTGGGAAATGATACTGCTATGCAGCTCCAGGAGATTATCAACCACGCCGGCGTTTCCGGAAAGGGGCCAATGGCAGCCATTATCGGGTTTATCTTTTTATTGGTCGGTTCCACTACTGTATTTGCAGAAATCCAGGATTCCATAAACAGTATCTGGGGTCTGAAACCGAAACCCAAAAAAGGCTGGTTGAAACTTCTCCAAAACCGTTTTCTTTCTTTTTCGGTAATTGTTGGACTGGTTTTTATTTTACTTGTTTCCCTCGCAATTACGGGATTGATAGAATCTCTGGGGGCCGGATT
>JAEWDG010000348.1 GCA_023390215.1 Bacteroidota bacterium
GAGATCGGTTTGGATTATCATTGGGATACACAATATATCGCCAACCAGAAGCTGGCTTTCATAAAACAAATTGACTTTGCGAACAATTTTTCATTGCCCATTGTTATACACACCCGCGAGGCGATGCGCGATACCATCGAACTGGTTAAGTCCCACCCTGTGAACCGCAAAGGGATTTTTCATTGTTTTGGAGGAAGCGTTGCGGAAGCTAAGGAGATTACCGGATTGGGTTATTATCTTGGAATAGGAGGGGTATTGACCTATAAGAAGGCAGGACTTGCAGATATATTAACACAAATTCCGCTCGAGTGCCTGGTTTTGGAAACAGATGCTCCGTACCTTTCACCTGTTCCCTACCGGGGAAAAAGAAACGAAAGCAGCTATCTTCCGGTTATCGCTGCGGAACTATCAAGGGTTATGAAAGTTTCCATCGAAGAGATCGCTGAGGTCACCACCGCAAATGCGAGAAAAATTTTTTCGATCTGATCAAAATCTGAACCTGAAACTTCCGAAGACCCCAAATCTTGATACCCGTTCGGCCGGTAAAGGATTTGGAAGGATACGCCAGATAAGATCAATTCTTATTACCCGAAAAATATTTTCAATACCTGTTCCTATTTCTGCGTAAGGTTTACCACCAGGCGATTTGAAATAATTCCCGACCGCATTATATTTTCTGTTTTCTTCAGAGAGACTGGCCCAGGTAGTACGCAGATTCCAGAACTGTGTCCATTTGAGTTTTCGCGTGAATGCGGTTAACCGGAATATGCCTTTTCCGAAATTTTGCTCAATGCGGAAGCCTACATTTTGGTCAGCAAGAAATTCATAACGATACAAAAGATTATTTGCCCGCTGACTGAACCAATATCCATCATTACCATTTAAGTTTCCGAGAAAAGCAAATGGCAGTTTACCCTGGTATTTTTCTGCAAACAACGTATAACGAAGATTCCCAACACGCCTCAATGAAATTTTTCCGTTGATATCAACTCCTGCACGCCAATAGCGGTAATCGCTTCCTCCAACTCCCGGCCAACCGAGGCCCATAACAATTTGAACCACCGGATATGGATTAGAAACCGCATAGCGAAAAAAATCACCCTCGATCATTTTTTCCTGTGCTGCAAAACGAATTTTTACCGCCCACTCAAAATTTCGAAGAGGCCGGCCCTCCATTGTATTTACAGAATAATCATTTTTTAGCGGAAGATTTTGTAAAGGCTGAATATCTGTCCAGGCTGCAGATGTTTCCAATCTGAGATTTTTTAAGATATCTCTTTGTATTGAAAAAGACAGTTGTTTTTCAAAAAGGAATTTTCTAAGGCTACCGGGCTTGCGGATAGCCAGGGCAAATACATTATCACTATTCAGATTTGTAGGCTGATCAATGCCATTGTCAACATCCGATATATATCTTCCATGCCATTGCGTCCAGTGCTCTTCTCTGTCTGAGATCCAGAATACTTCCCCAAGTCCTTTGAATTTTTTATCCCTGGTTCCATAAGCAAGATATACATGGAGGTGCAGGTCTTTACTGAATTTTTTATTCGTTCCGAGATCCACACGTGTTCGAAAGCCCTCCCATTGATTTCCGCTGAAAACCGAAAACCATCTTCCCAATTCAAAGTTACCTATGTTCAAATAGCCGGAACCCGCGAATTTAAATTTGTCTTTCAATGATTCATATTCAGGATTGTTGTTGAGGTTATCAATGGTCTGGTAAATAAGTTTTTCTTTTTCTGTGAGGGAGTCCGGCCTGATGCGTTGCCAACTACTGTCAGTTAACCTTAATGCATCTGGAACTGTTGCGGTTTTTTCTGCTGTTGATTGTAGCGTAAACATGTTTTTTATTGAATCGCTGTTCAATTGAAATGCACTGTATATAGAAGTTTTCTTTGCAGACAGCGAAATACTTTTATTGCCAAAACTCTCGAGGTCTGCATAAAATTTTTCTCTCACAACAGTAAGGCTGCTGTCTGCCTGCATTTTAAATTCCTGGAACAAAGAGAACCGCTTTAAGAAATTTAATCCGGACTGATTACCCAGAAATAAAGACAAACGCAGGATCTTATAACTCCCGGACTCAATCCACGCATCACCTGAAAAAAGATCCAGTGTTTTGTTTTTCGGATAGAAGCTGAGATGGAAGATGAAATGATCATCATACCGCTGCGTATCCGCGACGGCGAACCGGTAGAATTGAGGGGCATTGGCATGAAAGGGCCCTGGTATGTCTCTTTGGAAGATGCGTAAATAGTACTGGAAAATATTCAAACGCACATTTAATGCAGCAGCAAGAGACGCAACGGATTCCTCCAAAAAACCACGGTTGTTCACAGCTTCAACAACCTCTGACCTTTTTTCCGGATCATGCTGATATGCGACGAGCGATCTTGTCTCTAAAAGATAGGCGGGAACAAAGCCTGCACTATCCGTCGCCTTTGTCAGGGGATTGATGATGAATGAAAATGGTTTTAAGAAGATATTTTTTCTGAGTTTATGCAGGTCCAGGTTATTCAGATCGATTTCCAGTTTGTTATATTGTTCAAAGCTGATATTCTCCCTTTTGTAGGGATCAAACTGATCTATTCTTTCTCTTATCTTTTTCCATAAAAACAGACCTGTATTTACCGAGGCGGTTACCACTACTTCATCCGGGAAACTGCGGTGATCCAGTTCGATCACATGAAAACTGTCGGCAGTTGAGAACAATGCCAGTCTCTGGTCTTCATAACCTGCAACGCTCACCCGTATAGAATCTCTCGGTTCCCAGTTGGCCCATTCAAAAAATCCCAGGCTGTCGGCGGTTTTACCCCTATCCTCATGCAGGGATTTTATCGAGGCAAAGGGAAGAAACTCTCCGGTATGGCTGTCTCTCACCAGGCCCCGGAATATTTCCTGAGTGTGCCCGGCTGTGGAGTGCATCAGGCATACCAGAAACGTATAAACGATTCCCGGTTTTATCCTAAGCCTGCTTAACAAATTATGTATACTTGTCATAAAGCCCTAATATGCAATAATAAGCATAAGCGTGAATCAGGGATAGCTAAGGGTTTTTAGTATTTTTGCAGCTTATTTGTTTGCCCCCGTTCAGGAAGGCGTTTTAAACAATTTTTAGATCCAGGCAAGATTTCATGCAGATACATTCAGACCTCAAAGAGAGGTTTAAGGAAAACAAAGTTTGTATACTTATACCTACTTATAATAACGCAGGTTCATTGAAGCAGGTTATTTCAGATGTATCGGCGTATTGCGATGATATCATTGTGGTGAATGATGGTTCTACAGACCACACGGAGACCATCATCGACGAATTTTCCTCACTGCACAAACTCAATTATCATCCGAATAAGGGCAAGGGCTGGGCGCTCAGGCAGGGCTTTGCACTGGCTAAGTCAAAAGGTTATGAATATGCGATAACGATAGATTCTGATGGACAGCATTTTGCATCAGATCTGCCACAGTTTCTCGAAAAATTGGTTGAAGAGCGGAATGCGATTATAATCGGCGCGAGAAATATGAACCAGGAATCTGTTCCGGGTGGCAGCAGTTTCGGCAACCGCTTTTCGAATTTCTGGTTCAGACTGGAAACCGGCATCAATGTACCGGATACGCAATCAGGATATCGCCTTTATCCCCTGAGGAAGCTCGCGGAAACTTCATACTTCACGAGCAAATACGAATTTGAAATTGAAGTGATGGTAAGGGCAGCCTGGCAGGGGATAGGCATTTGTGCGATTCCGGTAAATGTATATTATGCGCCCCCGGGCGAGCGTGTTTCCCATTTCCGCCCATATAAGGATTTCTTAAGGATCAGTGTTTTGAATACTTTCCTTGTGCTGATCAGTTTGCTGTATATTAAACCAAGAGATATCATTCGAGATCTGCGCAGCGGAAATTTCTGGAGAAAGTTGGGAAACCTGATCATGGTGCCAGGGGAATCTGATCTGAGAAAATCTGTATCCATTGGGTTTGGCGTGTTCATGGGCATTTTCCCGATCTGGGGCTTTCAACTCGTCACAGCAATCTTCTTTTCGTTTCTGTTTAGAATGAATAAAGCGCTGGTTATCCTTGCCGCGAATATCAGTATCCCCCCCATGCTCCCATTAATTATTTTCGGTAGTTATAAAATTGGTGCATATTGGATGGGTGCCAGAGCGATGACGTTCGATTTCTCCAAACAGTTAACCATGGAATCCATCAAACATAATCTGGAACAATATCTCTACGGTTCCATTACCCTGGCAGTGCTGGCGGGTATATTTTTCGGCATGCTCAGTTATTTTATTTTCAAAATGATTCCAGGAAAAGCCGTTACGGCCAGTTAATGCATGGGAACATTTTTTCAAAAAATATATTTCTTCTTTAAGCAACGCCGGCTAACGTTGTTTCTGGTGTTTTTTTTAACGCTGGGCGTTTGGATTTTTTTGGCGTCCAGGGTAGAATTCCTTGAAGATATTTCTGCCATACTCCCTAAGGATCCCAAGATAGAAAAGCTCAACCAGGTATTTCAGGATTCCAGGTTTATGGACAGACTGGTGTTCATGGTAAATGCGAAAGGTGAGCCTGAAGACGCGGCAGATTCGCTTGTTTCGGTGGCCGACCGTTTCATTCCCCTTATCGACAGTGCGGCCAAAAATTATATTTCGAAAATTGATGGACGCGTTGATGAATCGGTCGCGACCGATCTTTTTGAAACCATTTATAACCATCTTCCCGTATACCTCGACGATGCGGATTATGATTCGATAAAGCGGATGATGGAGCCGGAACGTATAACGAAGATCCTTGCACAAAACTTACAGACCCTGAGCTCTCCCGCCGGATTTGCCCTTAAACAATTCATTGCAAAAGACCCTTCCGGGATAAGTTTTCTCGGAATAAAAAAAATCCAGCGCCTTCAATATGATGAAAGTTTTGAATTATATGATGGTTATGTGGTCACATCCGATCACCGCAACCTGCTTTTTTTCATAACACCAAGGTTCCCTCCTTCGAATACGGGCGAGAACTCTACATTCCTCAGCATCACAGATAACGTAATCAAAGAATTTAATAAAACTTCGGATATCGGTTTACGTTATTTTGGCGCGACCGCGGTGTCGGCAGGAAATGCCAAACAATTAAGAACAGACTCGATGCTTACACAGGGCATTACGGTCCTGTTCATCATGCTTTTTCTTGGGTTTTATTTCAGGCAGAAAAGAGCGCCTTTACTGATTTTCATTCCTGTTGTTTACGGGGCTCTGTTTGCACTGGCGATGGTCTTTCTCGTAAAAGGATCCATTTCTGTAATTGCACTGGGTACGGGTTCAGTTATACTTGGCATTGCTGTAAATTATTCCCTGCATGTATATAACCATTTCCGGCATACCGGAAATATGGCTGAGGTGATCGACCATCTCGCTCAGCCAATGACTATAGGCAGCTTTACAACCATAGGAGGATTTTTCTGTCTGGAATTCGTCAAGTCGGAGATGTTGAAGGATCTGGGCTTATTTGCGGGGTTCAGTCTTATAGGCGCTTCTCTGGCTTCACTGATTTTTCTTCCGCATTTCATCCGGTCTAAATTATCAGTAAAAGAAAAAGCAGAAAGAGAAGGCTGGATTGACAGAATCGCGAAGCTTAAGCCTGAATCAAACAAATGGCTTGTTGCGATCATATTTGCACTTACCATATTTTTTGCATTCTGGGTCAACAGGGCTGGCTTCCAGTCAGATCTTGAAGAAATGAATTTCATGGCGCCTGACTTGAAAGCATCACAACAGAAATTAAATGAGATCAATAAATATGCATTGCAGTCTGTTTACCTGGTCACCCAAGGAAAAACACTCGACGAGGCCCTGCGTAACAATGAGGTAGTAAACGGGAAACTCAGGGA
>JAEWDG010000097.1 GCA_023390215.1 Bacteroidota bacterium
TAATTATATTAATAAAAAATCTCATCTTCGATCACCACATCTTATGAATTAATTGCTGACCCGGTTTTTAAAATTATAAATCTGCTATATGATTTCCGGTCCAAAAGCATTAATGATTGCTGTTACACTTTCAACAGCTATAAGAGTTTCCGCACAATTGCCTGGAGTTTCACCCCGTAGGGCTGCAAGCCATGCCCGGTCTGCCGCGCGGGAGGCAAGGGATGTAACGGAAACAGTGAACGATGTGAATGATGCGGTAAACGCGATTTCTGATGCCAGGAAAACCATTGACAGCCTGGTTGCAAATGATAAGTCAAAAACGAAAGGCAAAGTACATTTTCTGTTTATGGGCGTTTCGATGGAGGATGCATCACTCAGTACTGTTGAAGAAGCGCTTAAAAAAATAGAAGATGTTTCAGAAGTAAGCAAAGTCGCGAAAACCGGGTCCATAGCCATCCAGATGAATACAGAACTTAATCCCTATGATATCTGGAAGAAGATGCCCAAATCCGTTCAACGATCTTTTTTTGTTCACGATAAGGATCAACTCAATATTGTGTTGTTGAATAAAATTCCGCCCCCTAAGCCGAAGAAATAAAAATTAATTACGCCGAAGTCTTTTACGAGCTTGTCAATAAATGTGACGACCTCTTCACCTGCAGTTAAATTGATATTGGCTGAAAATTCAGGGGAATAATGATGCGGTCAAATGGATTGAAGCGCGCTTGCGATAGCATCGGTTATGTTATTGATTCCGGGAAAATTAGAGTACACCTTCAACTAATAAACGTATGCAAAACATTACCAAAACTGACAATCTTCAAAACAGTATCGGGTATTTATTTATTGGCATCTGGATCTGCGCCCTCATAGGTTTTCATAATACCTACACTGTTTTTTTTCCTTCATTTAAAGGGTTTCGCTGGCAACAACATTTCCATGGAATTATGCTGATGAGTTGGTTCGCAATGCTGATCATCCAGCATTTCTAATGATCGGACCCGGGTTGGGCAGGGCGATGATCATTTTCGGGGGCGTCCCTTTTCCTTCAGCGGTCACGATCGCTTATTATGTATCGGAAGCACTTGCGCTGATTTTTTTACTGAATGACCTGAGGAAAGGTGCGAACATAAAACCATTTTTGACAATCCTGGTTGTGCTGGTTATTAATCATTTTATCTGGGCTTCTCAGGATGCTGTTTGGTGGCAGAAAATAGCCAAATGGTTTGTTACAGTTACTTTCTAATCAAAAGTATCATGCTTTCAAACGAAAAAATTGAAATCCGCTGATCTTTCCCAGGGCCCTTTCAGATAAAGCCAGGAGGTTAATCCAATAGCGCGTATTTCCCTGTCGGCATATGTGTCGGAGAGTTTTTCCAAACTTTGCATTGCTTTGAATGCAGTTACCTTATTCTGGATGGTAATATGCGGCCATAATTTTTGTCTGTCCTGATTGATCAGCCAGGGTTCCAATGCCTGTTGCATATCCCGGTGCATGTCAATTAATTCATTCGAAATGACCTCAATGGCAACGCCGTTACCGATGTTTTTTAATCCATTGCTCCGCATAGCAAAGCTGGGTCGCGAAGAAAAATGCCTGAGCAGATCAGTGACTGCGGGCATGTTTGAAGGAAGCTTATGAAAAAGTGTAAGATGCGCATCGAGGAAATTCAGGTGCGCGGGAAAATATTCTTTTCTTAATTCATTGAACATTGATTGGCTTTCTTCATCGATACGCAACGTAACGATCAAAGGTGCTTCGCTCATGCTTCCGCTTCAGCCATTCTGGGTTTCATTTCTGTGCGGCCAGGATAAACTTTTAGTGCCGCGGCCAGGCAATCCATCGCTTTATGAATCGCGTCCACATTTAATACATATGCAAGTCGAACTTCCTGTTTGCCTAATCCCGGCGTGGAATAAAACCCGGAGGCAGGAGCAACCATTACCGTTTCGCCGTTATGCTCAAATGATTCAAGCAGCCATTGCGCGAATTTGTCGCAATCATCTATGGGCAATCTTGCCATCGCATAAAAAGCGCCTCCCGGATTGGGGCAAAAAACGCCCGGCATTTCGTTCAGTCTTTTTACAAGGCTATCCCGGCGCAGTTTGTATTCTGTTTTTGTGGTATCAAAATAATTTTCAGGAAGATCCACCGCAGCTTCGCCCAGTACCTGCGCATAAAACGGCGGGCTCAATCTGGCCTGTGCGAATTTCATCGCAGCATCCAGCACCTGTTTATTTTTGGTTACAAACGCACCAATTCGTCCGCCACAGGCACTGTATCTTTTACTGATTGTATCCATTAAGATAACATGCTGTTCTGCACCTTTAAGATGCATCGCACTAACATGCTCAGCACCGTAGCAGAATTCCCTGTAGGCTTCATCCGCAAAAAGGAAAAGATCATGTTTCAGAACGATGTCTTTGAGTGTATTCATTTCTTCTGCGCTGTAAAGATAACCTGTTGGGTTGTTGGGGTTACAAACAACGATGGCTTTGGTTTTTGCTGTGATCGCCTTTTCAAAATCTGCGATCGGGGGAAGTGCAAAGCCAGATTCGATGCTGCTGCTGATCGGAACAACTTTTACATCCGCCTGTATGGCAAAGCCGTTATAATTCGCATAAAACGGTTCGGGTATGATCACTTCGTCACCGGCATCAAGGCAGGCCATAAAACCGAAAAGTATAGCTTCACTTCCTCCGGTGGTAACGATGATCTCAGAAGGATCAACGTCGATCCTGTTCCTGCGATAATACTCTACTAATTTTTTGCGGTAACTTTCATTTCCTGCACTATGACTGTATTCAAGAACCTTTATGATGCAATTTTTCACTGCATCAAGGATCGAAGGCGGTGTTTCAATATCCGGTTGACCGATATTGAGATGATATACTTTAGTACCCCGTTTTTTTGCTGCTTCTGCAAACGGAACGAGTTTGCGTATAGGCGATGCGGGCATCTCTTTGCCCCTGTTACTGATGCTAAGCATGATGTAAAGATACTTCGTTCCGGTTAACTCCGCTTTTCCAGGCCACTAGCCGCCTCCTGGTCGAGATACCAGTAAAGATGTCCGCTATGTGGTTGTACCATTGCAGCGGGTAAGCTCATGTCTTTATCGGTCAACAATTTATTAACGACCGATGCTTTGGAAGATCCTGTTGCGAGGAAAGCAATATTTTCTGCCTGGTTGATCAGTGTATAGGTAAAACTGAGGCGGTATGTATTTTTAGACTGAACATACACTGCTTTTACGAGGGCCGTTCTTTCCTGGAGGATATCCGTTCCGGGAAAAAGTGAAGCCGTATGTCCATCTTCTCCAATACCCAGTAAGATGAGATCAAATATAGCCAGGTCATCAAACATGTTTACGATAGCGGCCTCATACATTCTTGCTGAAACATCAGGGTCAAGGCTGGTGTCGGGAGTAAGCACCTGAGTTTCCGGTATAGGAATGTGTCTGATCAGCGTCTCTATCGCCATACCTACATTGCTTTCAGGATCCGTACGCGGCACGTAACGTTCATCACTCCACGAAATCCAGGTCTTGCGCCACTCAATGCGGTATATATATTCCGGTGAGGCTAACAACGTGTACAATTTCCTGGGCGTATTCCCGCCGGAAAGTGCAATGGTGAATCTGCCCCTTGCGTTAATGGCATTGGCAGCGATATCAATGATCTTCTCTGCCAGTGCTTCTATTGTGCTGTCAGCAGATGGATAAATATGTTTGTTATTCATTTTTCTTTTTATCAAAGGGCATGGCGATCCAGCTTTTTCCATCCCTTGCGATCAGTGCTTCGGCGTCTTCCGGACCCTGCATTCCCGACGCGTAGTTTGGAAAATTCACGGAAGGATTAGCAGCCCATGTTTCAATTACCGGCATAAGGATCTTCCATGCCGCTTCCACCTGATCTGCGCGCATAAATAAGGTGGCATCACCTTCCAGCACATCCAGCAACAAAGTTTCGTAAGCTTCAGGTGTACCTGTGGTGTATGAACTTGAATAATCGAACAACATATCAACCGGGGTTAAATGCATATCCAGCCCCGGTCGTTTCGCCTGAAAACGGAGGCGTATGCCCATATCAGGTTGTATGTTCAGGATCAGTTTATTCGGTTGCCAGTTTTCTGTCGATGCTTCCGGAAATGCTTTATGTGGTACCGGTCTGAATTGAATGGTTATTACGCTGATGGTTTCATGCATGCGCTTCCCTGTGCGTAGGTAGAAAGGAACATTTTGCCAGCGCCAGTTATCTACGAAAAATTTGAATGCCGCAAATGTTTCTGTATTCGATTGAGGGTCCACACCTTTTTCAGCCCGGTACGCCTTTACTTTTTTACCTTCCACCCATCCTCCATCATATTGACCGCGAACAGCATAATTATGTACATCCTGATGATTGATCGGTCTGATGGCTTTCAGTACATCTACTTTTTTATTACGCACTTCGTCTGCATCGAAAGACAAAGGTGGCTCCATTGCGATGAGGCAGGCAAGTTGAAGCAGGTGATTTTGGATCATATCTCTCAATGCCCCTGCGGTTTCATAATATCCGCCACGGTCTTCTACGCCGATTTTTTCAGACACCGTGATCTGAATATGATCGATGTAATTTCTGTTCCATAACGGTTCGAATAAAGCATTGGCAAAGCGGAAAGCCATGATGTTTTGAACAGTTTCTTTACCCAGATAATGATCGATGCGGTAGATCTGGCATTCATTGAATATGGCCAGTAGTTTTTTATTCAATGCCTGTGCTGAAGGGAGGTCTTTACCAAATGGCTTCTCCACCACGATCCGGCTTTTATGAATATCTTTTGCCAGCCCGGCTTTGCCAAGATTTGTAGCGATCAATTCAATGATGCCGGGAGGTATGGCCAGATAAAAAATGCGGGTGATCGGTTTTTCCCAACTTTTTTCTGTCGTCTCAATTTCTTTTTTTAATGTGCTGTAAAAAGCAGTCTTGCCGAAATCTGCTGAACGGTAACTTATGTTATCTGAAAATGATTTCCATTTTTTTGCATCCGCTTTTCCCCGGCGTGAGAATTTGTTTACGCCTTCATGTAGTTTTTTCCGGTAAGCAAGATCTGTCATTTCCTGCCTGCCCAGTCCGAGTATATGAAACCGTTCCGGCAGGCGTCCATCGAGAAACAGGTTGAAAAGAGCAGGAATGAGTTTTCGCCAGGCAAGGTCGCCTGAGCCGCCAAAGATCGTGATGAGCGCTGCTTCTGCGGTCGTGTTGTTGTGCATATAAAATAATTTTTATGCTCCATTCTGTGTGGAAATTTCCGGG